>NZ_JAJBZT010000012.1 GCF_020564625.1 Leeia speluncae | reverse complement strand
CTACGATTGTCAGTGACTTCCATCGCACGTATTTCCAGGGTTTCTGCATCTATGCCTAAATGGAGCTTGCGCCACTGACGGCGGTAATCCGCACCATGCTTTTTTACCTGCCTTGCCCATCTGTTTTTCCTTCTCCAGCTGATTGACCAGATCCATTGCGTTGAAGAAGCGTATCCGTTTACCTCGGTGAATCGCAGCAATACCCAGTGCCGTGGCAAGTGCGTTTTGCCGGTACCAGTTCCCCCTACCAAGATCAGGTTGTGTGCCGTTTCCATAAAGCTCGAACTGGCCAGTTGCTCAATCTGGCTTTGCGGCAATGAGCTTTCTGTCCAGTCAAATGCGGCCAGATCCCGATGGATCGGAAATTTCGCTGCCTTCAGCTGGTAACGCAGACTCCGCGTTTGCCGGTCTTGCTGTTCGGCCTCAATCAGCCGTGCCAACCAAGCCTCCGGAGCCGGGGGCTGTCGTGGCTTCTCGGCATATAACTCACTCCACGCGGCCGCCATGCCATACAGTTGCAACGATTTTAGCTGGGTAAAATGGTCAATACAGGACATGAGCACCTCCGCGCAGTACGTCATAACGGGCGCAATCGGCCAGTGGCTCGCTGCGCAGTCGCAACTGCTCGGGCAAGCTGATGACCTCTGGCTGCGGAGGCGTCAGTAAACGGCGTAGTTCATTCATAACGATAGCGCCGGTCACTATGCCGGCTTCCAGACTGAGTTCGCACGCAACTTGCAGTGGCTCCATACCTGCCTCCCGTGCTAGTTGAAGCAGTTCGAAAAAGGCACGATCGCCTTTGGGCTGCTTGAGCAAGCGGTCTCTGACATGACGAATCGGGATGGGTAAATCCCATTCTATAAACGGCACGCCATGGCGCAACGCGCCTGGCTTCTTGGCCAGAACCGGCAGATAGTGCCAGGGGGCGCATATCAGATGGTTCCTGCCAAATTGCCGAGGATGTTCGGCGATGATCTGCATGTCGTGCACAATCCTCAGTCGGTACGCCGCCAAGCGCACAGATACGGCTTTCCCCGCAAACTCGGCGGGTACGCTGTAGCGGTTGTAATCAACGCGAACCAGACAGGTACTGGACACCCGTAGCATCTCCTCAAGATAGCCATCAAAGGGTGCAACAACAGCGCGTAATGCGCTTCGCTCTTCCGCAAAGACTTCAGCAATCGGCCGCTCTTCCGTAGGGTGGCGCCGACTCGCTAGCTCCCGGCAACGCAGTGCCAGCCAATCATTGAGATCGGTCAGGCAGGCAAAGCGAGGTCTGGGCGTAAAGAGCCATTCCCGGATGTTGCCCACCTGATTCTCTACTTGCCCCTTCTCCCATCCTGATGCTGGCGTACAGGCCACTGGCTCGAACAAATAATGGTTGGCTAGCGCCATAAAACGGGGATTGAACTGGCGCTCCTTGCCAATCAAGATGGTTTGCACAACGGCCTTGAGGTTGTCGTAGACCATCTGTTTCGGTACGCCGCCAAAGAAGGCAAATGCCCGGTTATGCGCATCAAACAGCATCTCCTAGGTTTCGCGCGGATAGGCCACCACAAACATCTGTCGGCTATAAACCAGTCGGAAGTGCGCTACCTTGACTTTCTGTAAGGTGCCATTGATGTCGACCTGCTCCTGACTCCAGTCAAACTGGCAGACCTCGCCCGGTGCAAAGCGAAGCGGAACAAAGGCCTGCGTCACTGACGGACGTGTATTGTTTCCTTTCCAGCGTTTCACAAAACGACGTACACAGTCATAACTGCCCAAATATCCTTCGATCTGCAAGCCCTCGAATAATCGTTGTGCCGTTCGACGCTGAGATTTGGGCAAGGTCTGTTCGACCGAGAGCCAAGTGGTGAGTAGCTTCTGGAATGGAGCGGTCAGTTTGGGAGATGGCTGATACTGCCGGTGATAGGAAGGTGCTGCAGTGGTGCGCAGATGCTTACGCACGGTGGGACGGGAAAGCTTCAGGCTAGTGGCAATGGAAGAATTGCTCTCGCCGCTAATGAGATGGCGACGCCGGATTTCGGCGATAAGGTCCATGGTTAACACCCCAGGTTTCTCCGGCAAAAAGCCGGATGGTTGCACAGCCCGGGGTGGAAACTATTGGATGCCGATTACCCCGGGAACCTGGAAAGTTTTGCATGCCGATTTACAAACACCATTTCGGCGTGCTGGAATCCCGCCTGTAAAGATCGATAAACCGCTTCCTAGGCTTGAAGCTTTTTTTAAAAAGGTAGGCGGGATTTGAAGGATCAGACTTTGTAACCGGCGAGTCACTCAATTTCAGGGGTAACACTGCTCGGACATTATAGATCACTATTTAGATGATGTTATGTCAACTATTGTCAGGGCAGGTCACCTGCTCATTGTCGTATTTTGCGGCAATTGACGACGTTAAATCCTAATATTTCATTCTTTTTTATAAGGCAGCAACATATCCAACCTAAAAGTGTACTATTATGTACCTTTACTTGACGGCATAGATCTTTCAATCTATATTCCTAAGATAATAGACTTATAGGTGGTTTCGATGAAACGCGTCGTCAAGATACCCTTTCCCTCAGATCTAGAGATACTGACGCCATCCCATCTTGGGCAGGCGATTAAGGCCGCACGTACGCAATCCGGTCTGACGCAGGAGCAAGCGGCTTTGTTCTGCGGCATGTCGAAGCAAACTTATATGGGTATTGAGCAAGGCAAAGATGGAACCGCCATCGGCAGCATCCTGGAAGTGGCTAAACATATGGGGGTCGCCCTCTTTGTTGTCCCCAACCACCAACGCGACAAACTCAAACAGCAACTCAGCACACTGATGGTGACCTCGGATGAAACTTGAAGTCTTTATCGGTACTCATGAGGTAGGTCACCTGCACTATGATGATGCAACCCATCTATATTCATTCAGGTATTCGCCAGATTGGATCAACACACCAGGCCGCTCTCCACTATCGCCCCATCTAGGGTTCGAACAAGTGCAGCCCTCGCTTCTGCACAGCGCAACCGTCAAGGCCTTCTTCGACAATCTGCTACCAGAGGGGAGGGCACTCGACGAAGCTGCTGCCGTATGCAACGTTTCAAAATCCAGTCTGCTGGGTTTGCTGGCCGGTATGGGCATGGAGACTGCCGGCGCACTGCGCATCGGTATTGATCTGCTTACACCTCAGGCTGAACAAAACATTATGCGGCAGCTGCCGCACGAAGAGCTCTCACAACGCATCCGAGACAGAGCTAGCATACCGTTCTCGGTGTGGGATCAGCGCGTACGGTTATCCATTGCCGGCTACCAGGACAAAATCGCCGTTTTTGACAGCGATGACGGAATGTGGTCTCTCGTAGATGGGCCCAAACTCGCATCGACCCACATCATCAAGCCGGAACCTATGCACGAAGCAATGGCCGGACTCACCTCGAATGAGTTCTTTTGCATGAAGTTGGCCGCCAGCGTAGGGCTGCCGGTCGCAGAAGTATCCTTGCACCATGTGCCAGAACCAGTATTGGCCATTCGACGCTTTGACCGCCTGCGCCTGAAAGATGAAGTGCGCCGTCTACCAGTCATTGACGGCTGCCAGCTACTCAACCTGCCGCCGGCGTTCAAATACGAACGTCCGTACGGCGACAGCCGTGACGTGGCCAACATTCGCGATGGTAGTACCTTCGCTGGATTGTTCGCAGCACTTAGTGCTGCCAAGTTTCCTGCCGCCGAAAAAGCCGCATTACTGCGCTGGGCAATCTTCCAGATCATCATCGGGAATACCGACGCACACGCCAAGAACCTCACCTTCTTCACAGGGGAGCGCTGGCTAATGCTGGCGCCAGCCTACGATCTTGTTAGCACCGTGATCTACCCGAAACTGGAGCACTCATACGCCATGGCAATTGGCGATGCATTTAATGCCGAAAATCTTGATGCCGCGGAATGGGCCGAGTTCTGCGCTGCGACTGAGTTGGCCCCGGCATTCGTGACCAAGGAAATCCGAGCACTGGCAGAACGCGCTAAACACTCCGCCGACAAAACAGCACGTGAAGTGATCAACGCTGGCGCGGATCCGGCGGTAGTAGAAGCCATTGTCGGTCAAACACTGAAAGAAAGCAGCCGCCTTTTAGAGATGTCGAAGAACATCTCATACATGTTCAAGCATCGATAAGGCGAGAGAACTCTCCCGAGGCTACCTCACTCCCGCTCCGTCGCGAAAAGCTCGACATAGCGCGTATTTATTCTATACGTAATAAACATTTGAACAAAAAAAACCACCACTATCTAGTGGTGGCAAACCTCATTGGCCAACAGGAGGGGAACCATCAAAAATCATAGCGTATAGGTTTTAACACTATGAATTAGCATCAGAAATGAAAAATTAAACACAATAGAAGAACAAATAGAATTCAATACACCTTTATTAAACAGCACAACAGATGCAAAAGCAAAAACGAGCCAATCCATTGGCAATGGGTCTAAGTCAAATGTAGCATTTGAAATTTTTATCAAAACAACAACAACAGAGATCATCATAAACGCCAAGGACTTTGAGGCAAAACTATGGGCTATTGTTTTTTGAGCATCCAAAGAAACTGGCAAAACCAACTCGCACCATGCATACTTATAACCGAAGTATAAAAAGCCAAACAACAGAATCACCGCAAATAATGACAAAGCAGTTGCCATTACATATAAATTACCGTCGAATCTTGCAAAACCATACATTCCATCAAAAAAGTTTACGATGCTCGCAGACAAGAGAATATATGAAATAAATTCAAATCTACCAACCCCCATCCAAACTGCCAACCTAGAAATCAATAAAAAACAAGCAATCAAAATCGACAAGTTAAGTAGAATATTAACTACAATTAATTTATTACTAATCAAAACCAACAAAAGCACTACAACAATAAAGAACGAATTTACAAACAAAGAAATCCGTTGCGTTCGACTAAGGTCATTCACCAAGTTATCAAATGTCAATTTAACACCATGATAGAGTAAAATGAAAAAAGCAAAAGAGAGCAACGCCCTCTTTTGCAATAAAATCAAATTATGACTTGGCAAAAACTACAGTCCACTTACCATTTTTTACCTGATAAATTGTAACAAACCCACGCTTAGGATCACCAATTGAGTCAAATTGAATATTTCCTGTCACTCCATTCAGATTAGTTTTTCCAATGAACGGCAAAAACTTCTTATTATCGGTCGAGTTTGCTCTTTTCATTGCATCGGCAATTACATGTACTGCATCGTAAGAGTATGGAGAAAATACTAAGATTTCTGTCTTAAATCGATTTTTGAATTTCGATTCAAACTTAGAAAACCCAGGCATTTTTTCTCTTGGCGACCCAGTTACAGAGGCATAAACGCCCTCGGCAGCGTCACCTGCCAGATTGATTAGTTCAGGAGTTTGCATTCCATCACCACCAATTAGTTTGGCATTAATGCCAAGTAACTTCATTTGCTTGGCAATAGGACCAGCTTGAGCATCCTGTCCACCAAAGAAGATCAAATCAGGTTTGTTTGCCTTTATAGAGGTTAGAATAGCGGTAAAATCAGTCGCCGCATTTGTAGTATATTCTCGTCTGACAATATTACCGTTCGAAGACTTAACTGACTTTTCAAATTCATCAGCCAAACCTTGCCCATATGCGGTTCTATCATCAATGATAGCAACACGTTTAACCTTCAAATTCTCAACTACATATTTCCCTAAAACGCTACCAAGTTGCTTATCATTAGCAATCATACGAAATGTAGTTTTAAAACCTTGCTGTGTATAGGCAGGATTTGTTGCAGATGGAGAGATTTGAGGAATACCAGCATCGGAATATAGTCGTGATGCAGGAATGGAGGTTCCTGACCCAGTATGCCCAATAACAGCAGCCACCTTTGCATCAACTAGACGCTGGGCAACTTGCGTTGCAATCTTTGGATCAGCCTGATCATCTTCGGATATAAGTTCAAACTTAACTTTCTTTCCGGCAATAACCAAACCACTTGCATTTAAATCTTCAACAGCCAGTTTGGCACCTGACTCGATATCTTTACCAGTGTGCGCAATAGAACCAGACAATGGTGAAGCTTGGCCAAGCTTCACGATCACCTCACCTGCAGATGCAGCAAACAGCTGTGGAGTCAAAATAGAAAGAACAGCAGATGCTGAGAAATATTTGATTGATTTGCGCATAGTAATACACTCTCCTCTGAAAAAACCATAAAAAATTGTAGTAAATGAACAGCTTTAAATTACCGTTTAAATATCAATTAATTTTTCATCCCATTCATAAACTACCTGACGCTGCTCTCCAAGTCTTTCAATACCTAAGGTTATGACATCACCTGGTTTAAGAAATCTAGGAAAAGGTTTCTTACCCATTCCAACACCAGGGGGTGTACCAGTAGTTATTAGATCACCAGGCTCTAAGGTCATAAATTTACTTAAGTAACTTATTAAATGAGCTACACTGAAGATCATAGTTTTTGTATTACCGACCTGCTCTCTATTACCATTAATATCTAGCCACATATGCAGATTTTGGGGGTCTGTAATCTCATCTTTTGTTACAAGCCAAGGGCCAATAGGTCCGAAGGTATCGCACCCCTTGCCTTTATCCCAAGTACCCCCACGCTCAAGTTGGTACTCCCGCTCTGAAAGATCATTAACGATGCAATAGCCAGCCACATATGAAAGTGCATCTTGCTCGGTGACATATCTAGCTCTTTTTCCAATTACAACACCAAGCTCGACCTCCCAATCTGACTTGGTAGAACCTTTAGGTAATACAACAGGATCATTACAGCCACTCATACAGCTGAGCATTTTGCTAAATACTATTGGCTCAGGCGGAATTGGCATATTTGCTTCCGCAGCATGGTCTGCATAATTTAGACCAATCGCAATAAATTTCCCTGCACCAACCCAAGGAACCCCTATCCGATCCAAATCCACAACTGGAAGTTCTAGGGGGTCAACCTCTAATAGTTTATCCAATTCGCCATTTACAAATAATTCACTAGTAATATCGTCAACAATCCCACTTAAATCCCTTACAGTTCCATCGGTATGCACAAAAGCAGGTTTTTCAGACCCCTTCACGCCATGTCTAATAAGTTTCATCTAAGCTTCCTTGTTAATTAGACCAGCCACCATCAATAATTTGTACAGTACCGGTTGTAAATGACGATTCATCACTAGCTAAATAAACACTTAATGCAGCAACCTCTTGTGGTGTTCCAAGCCTTTTCATTGGCTGCCTATCCATAAATGATTTCTGTACATCCAATTCACTAACACCTAGTAATGTGGCTTGATCTTTTATTCGTTCATCTAGCGAGGGTGTTGCAATAGTCCCAGGACAAATTGCATTACACCGTATTCCTTTGCTGACAAAATCCGCCGCAACAGCTTTTGTTAGACCAACGACAGCAGCTTTTGTACATGTATAAACAAACCTATTTGGAGCACTTTTTACACTACTAACAATTGAGGCAACATTTATTATTGAACCACAGCCTTTTTCCAACATTCCGGGCAATACTGACTTTAATAGGCGATATTGACTTTTCACATTAATATTAAACGCAACATCCAATTCATTCTCAGTTGAGTCCAATATGTTGCCAACATGCACCATCCCAGCGCAGTTAAACAATATGTCAAAAAACTCAAACTCAGTGACTACGTTTGAAATATCTGAATGATTTGTAACATCCAACTGTTTGATATGTAGATTCCGATTACTCTCAAGTGATTGAAGCGACTGAATATCTAAATCAGTTGCAACTACAATCGCGCCTTCATCAAGAAAAGCTTCTACTACAGCACGTCCAATACCCTGTCCTGCAGCAGTAACAAGGGCCCGTTTCCCAGATAATCGTTTCTTCATGAAACCCTCTTCAATTCGTTACTTAATATTGAACATATCGGCGTATTTCTTAATATGAAATCACTATACCCACATAGTGAACATTCCCACTCACAGTCTTAAAGCTCGCTTCTAATCCTATAATTCATCTGCAATGCATTTAAAAACTTCAATCATTATTCGATACTTTCGGTAATATTTTTTACCATTATCAGCTCAAAAAATATTAAATTTTGGAATGTTTTTCGAAATAACATAAATTTTTAGATAAATTTTGCACAAAAATAACCCCTTGCCACCCCATCACTTCAAGAGCATTTTTTCATTGATAACTAGGGATAAATTATCTAAATGCGAAGTACTATTCTGGTTCATTCGCTTTGCATTATTTTGCTAAGAATCCATTAATTACATATTGGATATGCATTACTGAGGAGACCAGTTTTTATATCTACACACTGATCAAAAAACAGAAAAACTTGGGAAGGAGAATATGGACAGGGAAGATATGAACGACAGGGAGGTTAGTGTGAGGTTTATTGCCACTAGCTAGATAGAACTAGATGAAGTACCCATCCTCCTTCACCCCTCCACACTGAGGCAGAGGGGATAGTCAGGATGCCGAGACATCATCCGAAAGAATGAGAGCTTATGTTAAGAAAGAGTATATGACGTTTTAACAGTAGTGAAGAATTCAACAGCATAGCTACCTTGCTCACGTGATCCGTAAGAAGATCCTTTACGCCCACCAAATGGCACATGGAAATCCACGCCTGCCGTTGGTAGGTTGACCATCACCATGCCAGCTTCGGCATTACGCTTAAAGTGGGTAGCGTATTTGAGGCTAGTGGTGGCAATGCCTGAAGACAAGCCGAATGGCGTATCGTTGGCTACCTGCAGCGCTTCCTCGTAGTCTTTTACCCGGATGATCGATGCAACTGGACCAAAGATTTCTTCTCGAGAAATACGCATCTGGTTGGTTGCTTCGGTAAATAGTGCCGGCTGTAGATAGAAGCCTGGATTCTCACGGCTTAGTACTCGCCCACCAAAGGCTAGCTTGGCTCCCTCCGACTGTCCTAAAGCGATGTAATCCAGATCCTGTTTGAGTTGGCTAGCATCGACCACGGGACCAATATGAGTACCCGCTTTTAGCGCATCATCAATCACCAAATCATTGAGACGAGTTACTACGGCTTCGACAAAACGATCATGAATACCTTCGGTTACAATCATACGTGACGAAGCTGTACAGCGCTGTCCTGTAGAGAAAAAGGCGGAGTTCACAGCAGCTTCTACCGCAACGTCTAGCTCGGCATCATCTAGTACCACAAATGGGTTTTTCCCCCCCATTTCCAGTTGATATTTGCGATTGTGCTCGATGGAACTCATCGCAACGCGCTTGCCTGTATTGGTAGAACCTGTAAAGGTAATGGCATTAATATCCGGGCTATCTAGCATCGTCTGACCGACCACTGAGCCTTTACCCATCACCAAGTTCAGCACGCCGTGTGGCAAGCCCGCACGCACAAGAATATCCACAATTGCCCACGAACACCCAGGCACCAAATCCGCAGGCTTAAATACCACGGTATTGCCATATGCTAACGCAGGAGCGATCTTCCATGCAGGAATGGCAATAGGGAAATTCCATGGGGTAATAATCCCAACTACACCCACTGCCTCGCGAGTCATATCCACGCCAATATTTGGGCGAACTGAGGGAACACTTTCGCCTTTCAAGCGCAAACATTCCCCTGCAAAGAATTCAAAAATCTGGCTAGCCCGGATGGTTTCGCCAATACCCTCTGCGAGAGTCTTCCCTTCTTCACGCGATAACAAAGCACCCAGTTCCTCACGGCGCGCAAAAATCTCATCAGCAGCTTTTTTTAGAATCGCTTGTCTTGTCAAAATACCGCTACGTGACCAAGCCGGAAAAGCTGCTTTTGCAGCCGCAATGGCTCCTTGGGTATCGACTACAGAAGCAGAAGCGTATAAACCGACCACTTCATTGGTATTGGACGGGTTGATATTTGGATTTCCGTCTGAACCTACCCATTCCCCGGCAATATAGTTTTTATGCAAACTCATGCTAATTCCTCATTCTTCAACAGCCCACGAGCAGCCAGATTTCTCATCAGATGAGAAACCCCAAATATCCAAGGGTCGCATTCAGTTGATAGACGGACAATATTTTGCAAACTGCCCAGTTTCGGACTGGAGATAGTGACCACATCACCCATCTTATGGGTAAAACCTTGACCCACCACATCACGATCTTCTATCGGGGCAAATAAAGTTCCCATAAACAACATTAAACCATCAGGATACTGGTGATGCTTGCCAATCGTTTGAGCCACTAGATCAACTGGATCACGACTGATTTGCGACATTGAACTTTGCCCTTTAAGTACAAAGCCATCCCCACCTTCGACCAGCAAGTCGATCTCTGCATTACGGACATCATCTAGATTGAAGGTGGAGTCAAATAGACGAATGAAAGGACCAATTGCGCAAGAAGCATTGTTATCTTTCGCTTTGCCAAGCAGTAGAGCAGAACGTCCCTCAATATCTCGCAGGTTTACATCATTACCCAAAGCCGCTCCTTTGATCTGACCTTGGCTATTTACGGCCAGTACAACTTCGGGCTCGGGATTATTCCAAGTAGAAATAGGATGAAGCCCAACATTACTGAGATGCCCGACCGCTGACATGGCTTGAGCTTTGGTAAATACCTCGGCATCTGGACCAATACCCACTTCCAGATATTGAGACCAAATACCCTCCTCAATCAGTGCAGCTTTGACACGCATAGCCTCTTCAGAACCAGCTTTGATATTGCGAAGACTATCTCCAATCAAGGTAGCAATCCTGCTACGGATTGATTCAGAAATTGCAGGATCACCACCAGCGCGCTCTTCAATAACACGTTCGACCATTGAACGAGCAAAGGTAACCCCGCAGGCCTTTACAGCTTGCAAATCACACGGGGCGAGTAGCCTGACACCTTCTAGTTTGTTAGTCAGCAGTTCAGAGAGCTTACCAAGACATTTGCCGTTAGCTTGCGCAATCCAAGCAGCAGGATCATCTAATTCCAGCAGGTCTCGTGTTGTTGGAATGGAAGGATGTGTAATATCAAATACCATCCCATCTTTTATGGTGATCAAGATGGGGCCCTTTTCAGTCAGAGACCAAGCACGGCCGACAAATAAACCAGTTGTGTATGTCTGCAAAATATAACCTCCTTCAAAGATTGACTTTTCTCGGGTAGGCATGACTATCAACTCTACCTAGGCAGCTTACCTCCCAACACTAGTCGTATTATCCATCCATGAATCAGGAAAAATTTGCTAAAAAAAAGTATAAAAATTTGAAAATTTAGAAGATTATTTCAATTTCTTAGAGCACACTGCGACTTACTGGGCCACATTCAATCTAGGCCACATATTGTCAAATTTATATTAGAGCAATGCATCCAAACACCATCACATAGATGTTTAGCAGGATTATAAGCAATAGCCTTCCAGATCAAGCTCAACCAATGGGTAAAGCACCACCACTCTTAATCTCATGAAGAGTGAAACTGGTATACACCTCGGATACTCCAGCAACAGATCGTATTTCCCTCACTAACTTGGCAAAGGCTTCATGATCAGCAGCCACAAGTTCAATTTGATAGTCGTAACCACCAGAAAGATTCTGACAGGAAATAGCCCCGGCTAAGGCCACAATTTGGCGCTCAAATGCCGCGGCAGTAGCAGGGGAGTGATCTTTCATACGTAAATTCACGAATCCATGTACTCCTAACCCCAAAAGCTTCCGACTTAGTCGTGCGTGGTAGCCCTCGATAAAACCAGCCTGCTCCAATTGTTGTACACGCCTCCAGCAAGGTGACTGTGACAGAGAAACTTTTTCCGCCAATTCAGCCATGGTCAACCGACCGTTAGCCTGAAGTGTCTCTAATATCTGAAGATCAATCCGATCGAGATCTCCCACGGTTTTGTAGCTCATACACACCTCTAAAAAATTAGAAGAAACATCCAAATATTAACAAAAAAACAAATTAATTTAGCAAAATTTTTCTCAGCACTGGGTGAATAATGTGTACCAGGCTTTACAAACCTGTTGTCAGTATAAGCCCATACCTAAGGCTAGTTTAGTCTTAGGTACCATGATGGTTTATCACCAGCTATCGCATTGACAAATCATCAGCACACCACACAGAGACTGTGGCGTTCATGGTGAATTTACTAACCGTAGCAGTCTTATTCTATCTATATGTCATTTTTTGCAGGGTTGTAATTTTTAAAACGTCTACAGGCGGACAGAGAATGAACAGAGTGATGATCTACACATGTAGTAAATCGCTTGGATAGAAGCTTGACCAATTTAATTATAGTGAGTTAGACAATATGACAATTATCAATCAGCGCGTCCGTTCGATCAGGCAATCGGCTACCGATGTAGTAAGTCAACTAGCAAAGCAACTGGTGGCAGAGGGCCATCCCGTTATTAATTTATCTATTGGAGAACCGGAGCCAGATACTCCCGAGCACGTGAAACAAGCAGCTATTGCAGCGATACAAGCGGGAGAGACTAAGTACACTGCAGTAGCAGGTACAGCTGAGCTTCGCAGAGCAGTTGTTGCGAAGTTCGCTCGTGAGAATGATCTTGAGTTTTCAATTGAACAGGTCACTGTAGGGTGTGGTGGAAAGCCACTCATCTTTTATGCACTTCAAGCAACATTGGAGCAAGATGATGAGGTTATTATTCCCGCACCATATTGGGTGTCTTATCCCGACATGGTCAACCTAGCAGGAGGACGGGCAGTAGTCGTGCCAACGACATCCCACAATGGATACAAACTTTCACCTGAAGCATTAGAAGCCTCAATCACCCCACGTACGCGCTGGTTGATATTGAACTCTCCTAATAACCCTACAGGGGCAACGTACTCCACTCAAGAGCTACGAGCATTAGGTGATGTACTTGAAAGACACCCACATGTTTGGGTGTTATCAGACGAACTGTATGAGCATTTAGCATTCGATGGCAAATGTGCAACCTCTATCGTAACTGTAGTTCCTTCCCTGCGTGAACGGACGCTTATCCTGAATGGAGTTTCTAAAGCATACGCCATGACGGGCTGGCGTGTTGGATATGTAGCAGGCCCTACTGAATTGATTAACGCAATTAATGCACTTCAATCACAGACAATTACACACACATCTTCGATTAGTCAGGCGGCTGCAATTGCCGCACTTAACGGACCAAGAGACTTCGTTGATCAGCATCGTGATTCTCTTCAAAAGAGGCGGGATGCACTCGTAACTGGACTAAAGGAAGTAGAAGGCCTAAGTTTCATCACCCCAGAGGGAGCATTCTATGCATTCGTTGCCATTGATGGTCTTATTGGTAAGACAGCACCCGATGGCACTCAAATTCAATCCGATGCAGACTTTGCAGCTTACTTACTTAAGCAAGTAAACGTTGCTGTAATTCCGGGCGAGGCTTTTGGATGCTCACCATGCTTCAGAATATGCTTTGCAGCGCCTCCAGAGGTAATCAGCGAGGCAACTCAGCGAATTAAAGTGGCTTGCCAACAACTTCAAAGCTAAAGGTGATTAGATGCGACTAATTCAGTTTAAAGATAATGAGGGCTATCATCGGATTGCTGCAGCTTTAGATGGAGAAACCTCCCATAAGATAGTGAATGGGTACGAATCAGTACGCCTATTAGCGCTGACAGCACATCGAAAAAATATTCCTCTGATGGAGTTGGTCGCATCATCACTAAGCGATGAATGCGTTGATGTAGGTGATCTAATCTCTAAGGATCGGCTTCTTATACCTCTTGATCATCCAGAACCCTCACGTTGCCTAGTTTCAGGTACAGGCTTGACGCATTTAGGAAGTGCTAAAGCACGAAATAATATGCACGCGAAGTTAGAAAATGATGAGCAAATGACGGACTCAATGCGCATGTTCAAAATGGGTCTGGAAGGGGGGCGACCGCATCCAGACTCTATTGGTGTGCAACCTGAGTGGTTTTATAAAGGGGACGCAAGTTGTCTCGTCTTACCCGGTAAGGCACTTGAACAACCATGCTACGCCGACGATGGTGGAGAAGAGGTGGAAATTGCAGGAATGTATGTCATAGCAGACGACGGCACCCCTCTACGAATTGGTTTTACTTTGGGCAACGAGTTTTCAGACCATGTAATGGAGAAACAAAACTATTTATATCTAGCCCATTCGAAGCTACGCCAGTGTGCAATAGGACCCGAGCTTAGAATTGGAATGCTGCCACAGGATGTGCGAGGTACAGGGCGAATTATTCGTGACGGCAAGGTATTGTGGAGCGAAAACTTCCTGACAGGTGAGGAAAACATGTCCCATTCAATTGCTAATTTAGAACATCATCACTTCAAATATTCAGCGCACAAACGTCCTGGTGATATACACGTACACTTTTTCGGTGCTGCAGTACTAAGTGCATCTCAAGGCATCAAGACTCATGATGGAGATGTGTTTGAGATCGAATGCGATGTTTTCGGACACCCTTTGCGTAACAAGCTGTCAATAGACACTTCAGAGTCAATGAAAAATGAGCTCGTAGTCGTTGTACCGTTGTAGATTGAGGTAGCCTGAAAAAAACAGACACACCTGTTTGTTAAAATGGAACTAACAGGTGTGTACTAGCTCAGACTTGATCTGACAGTTACCAGTTTTGTGCTGGTGTCTGTCAGATTAGATTCGAGTCAGATTCTTTTCTGCCCAAATCCGTTTCCCATCCATCAATGTTTCAACTGGCGCTCTGCCGTTGCACATTTTCCCTTGATGGGTTCGTTCATTGTTATAGTAAGACAGCCATTCGTCCAGATCTTTTTGCAGTTCCTCCAGCGTTTGATACAACTTTTTCCGGAAGGTCACCTGATAAAACTCGTTCAGAATCGTCTTATGGAACCGCTCGCAGATGCCATTCGTTTGCGGTGACATCGCTTTGGTTTTTGTGTGGTCGATATCGATAATCGCCAGATAAAGCTGATAATCATGGTGTTCAACCTTGCCGCAATACTCTGTGCCACGGTCCGTTAAAATGCGAAGCACGGGCAACTGTTGCGACGCATAAAACGGTAGTACTTTGTCGTTTAGCAAGTCTGCTGCTGTGATGGGCGTTTTCGTGGTGTAGAGCTTACAGTGAGCAATTTTGCTGTACGTATCGACATAGGTTTGCTGATAGATACGACCGACACCTTTGAGGTTACCGACATAAAACGTGTCTTGCGAGCCAAGGTAGCCAGGATGCGCGGTTTCAATCTCACCACACGCTTCATCATCGTGTTTCTTACGCTCCAGCGCCGCAATCTGTTCATCCGTCAGTTGAATGCCATCGCTAGCCACCTTGGCTTCCAAGGCTTTCAGGCGCTTCTTAAAGTTCTCTAAGCCATGCCGCAACCAAATGGAGCGGACACCACTGCCAGAGACAAATATGCCTTGCTTACGCAGTTCATTACTGGTTCTGTGCTGACTATGCGCTGGAAATTCAATCGCATAATCTCTCACGGCCTGTTCAACCGCTGCTTCGACACGATTCTTGAGATTAGGACTTCTGCGACTTTTTTCGATCAGTGCATCTACCCCACCATCGTCCACTAGTTCGCGGTAACGATAAAACGTATCCCGAGATACGCCCATGACTTTGCAAGCCCTGGAGACGTTGCTCAGTTCTTCTGCCAGATTGAGTAAACCTGTCTTGTGTTTGATAATGGGATTGTTACTATAGAGCATGAGAGTTACCTTTTTGGTTTTGATTAAGGATTCGACACCCACAATCAAAACTGGTAACTCTCACCTCTGCAAGGCGATGTGTCAGATCAAGTCGAGACTAATTCAAATCATCTGTTGAGGTGTTTTAAATCCCAGTGTTTTCTCGGCCTGCTATTCAGTTCAAATGCAACTTCATCAAGTCGCTCCTGCGTATGTTGGGCCAAATATGTTTTTTTCGGGAAATATTGACGAATTAGTGAGTTCGTATTTTCATTCGTGCCTCTCTGCCATGGACTTTGTGCATCACAAAAGAAGACGGGTACTTCAGTGCACTGACTAAAATCCTGTCCTGTCCTGTCCTGACAATAGTAGACACACCATCTCTTAAGCGTGTTGCTGCTTTTTGCTGAATTCCAATGCGTAAACAGATGGCGCAACGAAACCCAGCCGTGAATGTTTTGTTACTGCCACTGATGCAATGGTGCGTGCCAGAACACCAGCTGCCGTAACAGATGCAGACAAAGATCATTTCATCAGATTGGTGCTTGCAGAATTCAAGATCCTGCATACGGTAAATGCGGTTCGCTTTGGTATCAGGCCTCTTGAGTTTGTCGCGTGGGAGGACAAACATGCAAAACACGATTGACTATCGCCTTTCCAATTGTGTTGATTCCATCAACGCTAAGGATTCATCTCCACATAAAGTCGATGCCCAAGCAGATCAATATCTTGGTGACCAATACTAATCACAGTATTCGCTCGACTTAGTCTGTGATGGGCTTTTTCTTGAACGACATTGTGATAGGTGCCTTCTGCTTAGTTTTTATCCTGTGCTGGATGGACATGGGTCCAATTGTCGCCGGCACTTGGCTTGCTGGATAGGCTTGTTTCAATAAGCCGATAATCGCCTCAATATCAACACTTTGTGTGGAGCTGGCTGTTTGGGGGAGGAGGGCGATGCGTAAATTGAACGGTTTGGCGATCGCTTCTAAGGTCTCTAGGGTTGGATTGCCCGCTCCTTGTTCAAGCTTTGCTAGCGCTCCTTTGCTAATCTGAATGAGGCGAGCAAACTCCTCTTGAGATAAGCCGAGCGCTTCGCGAATCATCTTCGCAGCAACCGATATGTCTGGCTGCTCTTTTAGTAAGCGGTCGGGGAGGCTTCTGCGAAGCGCCTGAAGTTCTTCAGGTGTTTTTTTGGCTGAGCGCATTAAGTGCCTCCAAAGCAGTATCAAATCTGTAGATCAAAGCTGTAAATGTTGGACTGTTTGCCAGATGGCAGAATTTTTCTTTGACCATGGCTAAGATGGGTCTCCATGCAACCAATTCAGCAGCTAATAGCTGGGCTGAGGGACCTAACAAGTTCGTAAAGAAGCCATTAGCATCGAATAGGTTTGGCCATTCTGCATGTTGTCCTATGGAAAAAGAACGCCATGTAGTGGAGCGAACGGGCGGATCTTCAGCAAGAAACATCGGGGAGAAATCAAACAGTGGTGCAAGTTCCAAACCATCTTCTGTTAGAAAGAAGGCTGTGTTTCGCCCATGGTTATCTTCTACACGTAAACAGTAGCTCAGAATATCTCGTTGTAAATACTCAACAAGGTCACCGCCAAAGCGTGTCTGATCGGCAAATTGCATCCAGGTTAAAATGATGTCTTCATGTCGTAATATTTGGCCTGGTACGGTAACTTCCATCAGGCTAAATACGCTTTCCATTGCTCGCCTACGATCTACTCCCGCAGTACTGATTACCTTATCAAAGCGAGGAATAAATAAGAGACCACCATCAGATAGTTCTGGTGATCCATATACATTTAGCTGAGCTAACTTAGCTAGTTGAAGCCAGTGATATTCATAGCGGAGTAGATTGGCATCATTGTCATTTCGGGGCAGTTTGACAAGATAAACGGCATTAGCTTCCTGGTCTGCAACGAGAGAGTCTGCATAATAAAGACCATCATCTTTTTGCGTCATCCATAGTTTCGCAGCTTGACCTTGAGTGCTGGTACCAGCAACTAGCGTCCCATGTAAGTGAGCGTATTCAATAAAATCAGCATTTCTGCGCTGGATAACATCTGTGCTCCATCCGTCCGCTTGTTGAGGTAGTTTTGAGCGTAACCATTCGTATGCTTGTGCGACACGTACATTACCCGCAGGGTTGCTCGCACCATGCAGAAGTACATTCACATCATTTGTTAGTCCATCAGGTAACCATCCCATGTCCTGTACGAGTAAGTCTCGACCGAAACCACTGGGCAAAATATCAAGTAAAAATGGGGCCCATTGATCATAGTTTCGATGTTCAAATGACACGGGAAAATGACATGAAAGGGCTGGGGAGCCTTTTTTTCCTAAATACTTGAGCGCAAAGTCGGGTAGATACTCAACCCGACAGTTTGATCGGAGCCCCAGATGAGGGTTTAGAATTTCAACAGTCGCTGCAGGCTGCCAGTGACCATCAACAAATTTTTCCAAACAGATGGGCATTTTATTGGTCACTATAATAATCCAAAATATGATTAATATCGACTTATTGGGTTATTATAGTGATCATAAACTGATAGGGCAATCTACTTTTCTTAGTCACTTGCTGCCTGACCTGTCCTGACAGTTGTAAATGAATATTTATGTGTACTAGCCCCTGAGTGTGACTATGTTGGACTGACGTGAAGGCGAGTTGTGCTCCTTGTGGCTTATACTTTTGCAAATCAGTCATTAATCGAAATGATATTCTAAGCAGCCATCATTTTTTCTTCAAAACACACACAGATAATCTATTCGTCGGTATGAAAAGCCCTCAGTCCCCCTTAAAAAGCCTATCAAGTGTTTGTATTTTTGAGCCTAGTTTAGCTGTGGTCCGCAATCGCTTTTTGCCTTACATGCTTAATTCCATCGATAACCAACAATCCGACGGCAGTCCAGATAGGCAAATACGTTAGCCATTCTTGTTGATGAATGTGTTCCCCTAATAGCAAAGCGACCAATACCATTAGTACGGGCTCGACATAACCCAGCAAACCAAACAAACTCAGGGAGAGTAAGCGGCTTGCCGTAAGATATGCCATAAAAGCTGCGGCACTGATTAGCGCTAGCAGTATTATCAGAAAAAATAGGTTTGGGTAGTTATGAAAGTCATGCATATAGTTACTTTGTGTCCCCCATATACTCCAGATTGCAAACGGCAAGGTAAATAGCATGTCAAACCATAGTCCTCCCAAATGGTTGGTTGCTAGTTTTTGTCGCAAAACGAAATAACAAGGGAAGCCGAAAGCGACTAGCAGCACTTCCCATGATAAGCCCCCCACCACATACAGTTGGTGTAGAACTCCAGCGGTTGCTGCAAGACTTGCCAATTTCTGCCAGATGCTTAGTTGCTCACGATACACAATCCTTCCTACCAACAGCATGGTTAACGGTAACAGAAAGTATCCTAAAGAAACTTGCAGCCCTCTACCATTGACCGGAGCCCACAGAAATAACCATTGCTGAATACCCAGCAGTGCACTACTGGCAATCAAGCCTAATAGTAAGGTTGGTCGTTGCCACACGCGTCCCATTAGATGGGTCACATGTTTCCATTCTTTGCCTATAACCATAAACAGGGTGATACAAGGCAGTGTTAATAACATCCGCCAACCAAAAATTTCGACACCGGTCAACGGCTGCAATAGCGTGGCATAGTAATAAAGCCCAGCAAACATGCACGAGGAAGCAACAGACAGTAGAACACCTTTAAACACAAAAAAACCCTCTGATAATGAATATGGTGAATAAAATGAGGTTAAATATCAGACTGTCTCCAAGGTGGACCATCTTGAAACTTGCGTTCTATCCATGACTTAAAGGCTTGCGAAGCAGCTGATGGATATTTTGCGGAAGGTCTTACCAGATAAATACTGCCTTGCATGTCTAGTTGCCAGTCAGGTAGGATTTGTATTAGTTTCCCTCCCTGCATATCACGACTCATCAACCACTCACCCGCAGCCAGTACCCCCAACCCTGCAAGCGCAGCCTCTAGCAAGGACTCACTGTCATTCGTTGTGAGCGAACCTGTGACAGAAACTTTTTCGGTCTCTATACCATTGGATAGGCGCCATTCTGGAAAAGTGGCAAACCCACTAAAACGCAGGCAATTATGTTTTAGCAAGTCTTGAGGTTTATCGGGAACTCCATAGTGTTCCAAGTACGCAGGTGAGGCGCACAGAATTCGTCGGTGCTCTCCAAGTCTTTTGGCAATCAACCGACTATCTTTTAATTCGCCAATCCGAATTGCTACATCAAAGCCTTCCGCAATTAGGTCTATAAATCGCTCACTGTAATCTATGACAATCGACAGTTGTGGATGCGCCTGCATAAACTCAGGTAGCATTGGAGCAAGCCATTGTCGACCCATTGCAGCAGGGAAGGCTAGTCGTAAAATACCTCTTACTTCAGCTGCGCCGGCCATTGCTTCCTGTTCCGCTTCTTGGATAGCCCCCATTGCCATCCGTAACCGCTGTACAAGTTGTAGTCCTGTATCCGTTAATCTAACCTGCCGTGTAGTCCGTTCAATTATCCTGACACCAAGACGTTTTTCTAGCGCGGCAATGCGCTTAGAAATCACCGTAGGATGCCGCTGCATAAATCGCCCTGCGGCAACAAATGAGCCCTCTGAAGCCACTGCAAGCAAGGCAGAAATTTCATCACTATGTTGGTTGTCAAGAATGTCATGGTTCATGGCAATAAAATTATACCTCCCGAAGTAAGTCCCGCTTCTAGGTCTCGATGTGCAGAAATAACATCTTCCAAGGCATAACGGCCTGCAATGTGCGGGGTAAGTATTCCTGCTGATACAGCATTCAGTACATCATTTGCACGAGTCTGATATTCCTCTACCGTAGTGGTATGAGCTGCAAGTGACGGGCGCGTCAGAAATAATGAGCCTTTTGAGTTGAGTATAGAAACTTCGACAGGAGCGGGAGAACCAGAAGAAGCGCCAAATGACACCATCACCCCTCGTGGTCGTAAAGCATCTAGTGATGCTTCAAAAGAGATACGTCCAATCGGGTCGTATACGACATCTGCCATTTGACCTTGCGTAATATGCGCTACCTGTTTTGATAACCGAGTCGGATCAAAAACCAGCACGGCATCACACCCTAAAGTTTCTGCTACTGATACGCTGGCAGATTTGGATACTACCCCAATAACAAATGCACCCAGATGCTTGGCCCACTGTGCCATTAATCGACCAACACCACCCGCTACACCATATAACAGCATGATCGTCCCAGGGCCAACCGGGTAAGTTGTTTTTAAAAGATACTGTGCTGTAATACCTTTGAATAAAACAGCTGCCGCATCATCAAAAGATAGCGTATCAGGTAGTTTGACTAAGCGTTCTGCTGGGAACCCTCGTTCACTAGCATAAGCACCTATAGGTCCTAATGCATATGCTACCCGGTCACCAACGGATAAGTTGCTAACCCCTTCTCCAAGATAGCTGACAACTCCCGCACCTTCCAATCCAAGGCCAGAAGGTAAGAGTAACCCGGCTAATCCTTTCCTCTGCATGACATCTAGGTAATTGATGCCGATGGAGGACTGCGTGAGCCATGCCTCTCCTTTTTCGGGGAGTTGCCTATCTATTGTTTCAACCCGCAAAACATCAGGATTACCAAATTGATTAAGCCGAACTACTGAGACCATGACCTTCTCCTATCGCAACTTGCGGAATGAATGGCTTTCTTGGACTCATTGTGTCGCCTGAAGAATATCTAAACAATATAGCTAAATTGCATTGCTTTGCTGCAAATTTTGCATGAATTTATTTATCGGATGAAGCTGAAAAGATTACTTAATCTTTTTGGTGACATTTTCAATGTAACTTTAGGAAAATTAGTAGTTTCAGAGTGGCTAAGAACTGAATGGAATCAGGTTTAATTTGTCGGATAGCATTTGCTATTAAAAAAATTTGGTTTCAATGTCAAATAAAGGCTGTACAGAGTGATTTAACTGAACTCATCAATCGATCTAATTCCTATTCCTGAATAGGCAGGGTTAAGGACACGATTATTCTTGTTTCATCTTCTGTATTCGCATACTTTAAGGCGATATCAGCACTGATACGTTTGGCAATCACCGCTACAATAGATAGTTCTAATCCAGAGCCTATCTGCTTTGAACCGAGTATCTGATAAAATGGGTCGAAGACTCGTTCTCTTTCATTCAAAGGGATGCTAGGTCCATTATCTATGATCTCGATAATGACACTATCTGCTAAGCAAAGGACAGAAAGATCTATTTTTCCCGCTTCAGGGGTATAGCGAATGGCGTTACAAGTTTTTTTATGAGGGTGAACAAATCAATTTCTCGTAGAAAAACCTGTGCATCTTCATTTCCTACAACGCCAATATCGATGCTCTTTTCAAGTGCTAATGGCATGAGGTTCTCTAATACAGATCGATATACTGCTTGTACAGAGATAGCGGATGAGGGTGCTGAACTTGCCGTAGATTGTACTTTTGCCAACAGTTAGTAACTGTTCTAGCAAACCTCATCCTGTCGTAGCGTGATTAGCCTTTCATGGGCGGTGGCAGACATTTCTGAACTTCCTAACCGCGCTGCCTGCAAAGATAGTGCCGTTAGTGGGGTTCGTAACTCATGTGCGGCATCTGCAATAAAACGGCGTTGGGCATCCATTGCTAGTGAGATTCCTTCGAGCAATCGATTAATTGCAATGACCAGTTCAAGGAAATAATAGGTACCTTATAGCTCAAGCTCATTTCTGTTTTGCTCCTGAATTCTAAGGTATTGCAACACTCTGCTAAGCGATGGAATGCTGACCATGCTCTTTGGTCATCTGAATGACAGCTTAGGCCGAAAATGAGTCCTTCCACATTTGTTTATCCAATGCAGGCAAAACCGCAGATGCTGGTATTCGCAAGAAAAAATTGACTACCTCACACTTTGTAGAAAATCTTTTTCATACCGTATTGGTAAAGGAATATTTCCGTTCAATGCTTGAATCTTTGAAAAAACATTTGTCATAAAATCCATAAAAGCGATCGCTCGAGTGGGCAAGAGTCGGTTTGCTACATATACAAATTGAACTGGTACAGGTGGAGCAGTATAGTCCATCAAAATGTACTGCAATCGCCCACTATTAAGTCCTTCATCAAATAACCACGCTGGCCCATGTGCAATCCCTAATCCAGCAGCAACCGCGGCACTTGCAGCATCGGGAGAGTTAACTTTGAGTCGACCAGAAACAGGAATCTCCTTGCCCTGAATGCGCCAAGTAGAACCCGAAGACAGCAGCGTGTATATGATGCAGTCATGGTCACGAAGATCTTCTGGCGTCAGTGGTGCTCCACGTCTGGCTAGGTATTCCTTGCTAGCCACAAACACTCGATCATACCATCCTAGGCGTTTAGTATGTAATGAACTATCCTCTAGATATCCTATTCGAATCGCAATTTCAATCCCTTCATTGACCAAGTCCACTAACCGATCGTTGAGTTGTAGATCCAGTGTCAATTTGGGATAAGTATCTAGAAAATATGGGATGTTAGGTAACACAAATGCATGAGCAAATGCAGTTGGACATGCGACCCGTAAGAGGCCTGATGGCTCAACTCTATCCCTGAAGGATGACTCGGATTCATCTACAGCATCTAAAATTCGCCGGATAGCTGCATAGTAGCGTTCTCCCTCAGGAGTTAAAGAAATCTTTCGGGTGGATCGGTGGAGTAACCGCGTTTGCAAATGCTCCTCCAGCGCAGCAACATTTCTACTTACATTCGGCTGCCCCATACCCAAATCACGTCCTGCGGCGGAAAAACTCCCTGTCTCGACAGATCGAGCAAAGCACGTCATGAGTAAAAACCGGTCCATAAATTCCTTTTGCCTCATATAATTCATGCAAATTAAGCATGAATTATATGTTAAATATTAGTCTACTGAGTTTTTTTGCATAAGTGCATCATACCGCTTGTCGACCAATTTGGTCCTCATACTCAGGAGAAACAAATGTCACGCTTACAAGGTAAACGTACTTTAATTACAGGTGGAACTAGTGGAATCGGGCTAGAAACAGCAAAGCAGTTTCTAGCAGAAGGGGCTCGCGTCATTGTTACAGGCGTTAATCCCGAATCGATTGAAAAAGCAAAAACTGAATTAGGCTCGGAAGTTCTAGTGCTCAGTGCTGACTCCGCTAGTGTTGCAGCACAAAAGGAGTTGGCAGAAACAATCACGAACCACTACGGACAACTAGACGTAGCCTTTCTCAATGCAGGCGTATCTGTCTGGCAACCTATAGAAGAATGGACTGAAGAGATGTTTGATAGGTCTTTTAACATCAATGTCAAAGGCCCTTACTTCCTGCTTCAAGCATTACTACCTGTCTTTGCAAATCCGGCATCTGTTGTACTCACTACCTCTGTCAGTGCGCATAGCGGTGCAGATCGTTCTTCCGTATATGCCGCTACTAAGGCAGCATTCCTAAATATGTCGAAGACACTTTCAACTGAACTCATGGGACGTGGTATTCGTATCAATGCAGTTAGCCCTGGACCGGTCGATACACCTCTGTATGACAAACTTGGGATTCCAGAAGCATACCGAGAACATGTCAATAATGAGATTGTGGCAAGCATCCCGATGGGGCGCTTTGGTACTTCCGATGAAGTGGCTAAGGCTGTCCTGTACCTTGCCTCTGACGAGTCGCGTTGGACTGTCGGTTCTGAAATCGTGCTAGATGGTGGCCGCCTACTGAATGGTTGAGCTATGAGTTATTTTTGGTAACGGGCGACAGTGTGCGAATACATTCTGTGCACTGTTTCCTTACCTAAAACATTTGATTAGTGATCGCAGATGCTAAACGAGTCGCATTTCGGAAATGTCTAGGCAATTTGGAGTCAGCCTTAGTTTCTGGTCCATTTTTTTCCGGTGCAACGTTTGGAATGGTTGACGCCGTTTATGCCCCGCTCTTCAGATACTTTAGAATCATTGATGAGCTAATTACTCATCAGGTCTTTGATGGATTCCCGCGAACTTTTGCATGGCATCTAGCACTCGCCGCGCACCCTAGCGTGAAAAATGCTGTAAATGAAGATTATGCTGCTAGATTCAAAGCACACCTACAACAAAAACAAGTACTCATCCCTGCAAACTAACCTGAGTATTAATATAAATCCAATCTTGATGATTGGCTGATAGCACCTGACAGCCTCAAGACATAATTTCAAGTCCATAAATTGACATCCAACTCTTAAGAGGCTTAGTAAATGCAACGAGCAACTAACAAAAGTAATCCTTTAAGTATTAAATTGTTTATCAACCTAGGGTTTAGCAAAGATGAAGCCCGCATTCTGATAAATTCAGAAATCCGAAAAAGAAAGATGATGTTATCCAGAGATGCTCTACAGAGGAGGTCAGTGGCTAGTTAACCTATCCTGACAATAGTAGACACACCTTCTTTTGAGCGTGCAGCTGCTTTTTGCTTAATTCAAGCTTAAATAAGACCGCACTTCGTAACACAATCGTGAATCTCTTTGTTGCTGGATAGAAACGCTGCCTATGTACTCTTGGCTTGATTCTTCAAATTTTATACAAATTTAAGAAACTGGTGTGTCTATAGTTTTCAGGATTCCTAGTTGCCGCAAGAGTGGGGGGGCAAGAAATGAAACTAGAAGACCCTTAAGTCAAACGAATAAAGCTACAGACTAAGTCTTCTCATAATAAATCCAACTGACTGCGCTGCAATTAAGAACTTATCGGCAGCAATATCTGAGGTGAGCTTCACCAGCACGTTCACGTCTGGAAATTCGGGATAGCGGAGAGCCTCTCCCTGCAAGAGATTATTGAGTTCTGAAAATCGGGGATCATCTGATCGTACAAAGCTGCGAGGGACTCTGTTAGGCGAAATGCCGGCTATATGGGGCCAAAAATAGGTCGGATAGCCTAGGTCATCAATGCCTTGGCCTTCTTTTGCTTTTGAAGCGAAGAGCTGGTTCAGCCTCGTCTTAGCCTCATTGATGTCAATGTCACTAGATATTCCGATAAGTCCTACAAACTCTTCTTTATCAGGAACAAGCTCCGATAAAAAGTTGGAGAAACTTTGCGCGACCAGTCGATCTTCCATTGTCTCCAGATCAATGTAGGTAACGCACGGCTCCTCATTCTGGCGGTAGTCGAAGCAGATATGCCAATTGCCGTCGCCATCGAATGGAATGAGTTTGTGAAAATCTTTTGGTCTCCATATGTCTGGGTACGTGGCTTCATACCAACGATTTTCCCCGCCAATATGCGGTATATGTGGTCCGATCCCCCAGATCTCCCTGCTAGGGGACTCTGGATGATACCAACGCGTGCTGCCGCCATTTTGTTGGCGTAGTATATCCAGATAACTCTCTGGGAGCTTTACATGCAGCCGCATTTCTAACTCAGAGATGGCTGCATCACATAAGTTCGGTTGGAGAGACGGTAAATACACCGGAACACTCCAAATGAAACGATCAACTGGATGACTACTAACTGGTGCTGGCATTTATATCCCTCTGGAGTCTTCTATGCCTATCGTAAGAACAAGCATCAGCGCTTACCTGACGAAAAGAATGGGCTGAAATTGACCATAATAGTGTTAACAGTTTTTATTGCTATTTAATCTGGCAACGGCTCATCTAGAATCCGTATATATTTTTCTAGTTCATCTGCTGGCATTCCTTGATCTAACATCGAGTCACGCCATTTATTACGAATCAGTGCCTCAGTATCAGCAATGTATGCTTCCGCCTCATTAGCCTCATAGCCATAATGGTTTACGGCAGCAACTACGAGATCACGCCTACAGGCTGTGGATACTAGTCGGCTATGTTTCCCAGCTTTGCCGCGCTCAAACAGGAAAGGCATGGTTAAGCCAGGTGTTGTCGTTGCTGTACGCTGGCAAACAATGTCAAACGCTGGTGCTAATGTCCACTGATGTGGTGACATCGAATGACAACGGAGACCATGGTTATATGGATGATCATCGGTATTTCTCACTAATGCATTAAATACAATTCGTCGCCAAAGTTCTCTTAATTGTGTGAGTAAATGAGTTTGTGATCCTGTCCACCGGAGCATGCAATCGGCAAAATTCACATAACTCTTTATATACATCCTTGGCGTAAATCCTTTTGTTGCATATAGCCGGCTGTCTTCGGGTCTCTCTGGATATCTGTCTAAATTAATTACTGAGCCTGCTGAAAGATACCCGTGACGGGCAAACCCATCATGGACATATTCACGATCAAATCGAGTAACAAATAAGCCATAGCGATTAGGTGATACCTCTCTTACATGGGCATCACACGCCAATATATCGCACTGTTTTGCCATTGCCAGCATAGCGGCTTCCACATGCGGCAGATAAATATCATCCCCGCGTTCTGGAAACTTTACGATATATTGTGTTTTACCCTCGATTAGCGTCAACTTTGGTTTTGCCCCCCCCAGACTCGTGCCTGCATGTACCGCATTTGCTACTCGACTTCGATAGCGGAGAACAGAAGGATCATCATCTTGCGGTAAATCTTGCAAAATCTGTAAAAAGGTATCTACGGTAATCAGATCAAAGCGATCATCAGTTAATGGACCTAATACTAAATTGCCAGCACCATCAGCGGGGCCCAATATCAATGCTTCTAGTTTATTTAATGGGCGCTCGTGTTTTCTTTCCAATAACATATGTCCCCAGTCATCGGGGCCACTATCAAGAAAGATTGGAAAAATGGCCTCTTTTCCTGGTAACTTTGTAACTGCTCTTTTGATTGGTAAATCTACTGAAATAGCTGGAAGACTTTGTTGCTGGTAGATTGCGTCGTATCGAAATCGTGCTTGAACATTATCTTGCTCGAAAACGCCCGATAACGTCGGCTGAACATTCCCAGGCAACCAAACATGAACTTCAGCACTATTCATGTAAGAGACTCCCCATCTACAATTGCTGCATCTTCAATAAATGTTCCAGGAACTTCTAATAGCCAAATGGCACGTGCGTAGTGGCCAATCTGAGCCGTTTCTTTGCCGTGTTCAACGGCAATGTATGTGGTTTTGGAAATCCCAAGTGCATCCGCAACGTCTTTTTGAGATAGTTTTTTCTGCTTACGGCAAGCTGCAATACGTTGACCTAATTGCTCTAATGCAAAAAGTGCAGCAATCGGCAATGGACTCAAATTTAGGTGATTGACTTTTGGCATAAAGTCTACTCTATTGAACTATTTTCACCATTATGGACCAATAGAATGGACATTTCAATATAGACGATTTTCAAGTTATCAGAAAAATCTGTACACGCTAAAAAGGTGTGTTCATTTATTTCTGACGACTTCGATATTCTTACGTGGAAGTTTCAAATACAAGCCAAGCTCAGGTAGAACCATTTCCTCTGATCGTCTCTTATCTGTTCGAACCTTCCTATGTTCACTAGTGTTAGTACGAGGAAGTTTGATCCTAACTTGCTCACCATTTTCAGGCTTTACGATAAGGACAGGTAATTCAGCCCGGATGTGAAAACGATCCCGCATCTTCCCCCATGTAAGAATAGGCTCACTCACCTTGTAATTCATGACCATACGGGGAGGGCAGGGAATCACTCGGCAAAATGAAGCATTTGGTTGAAGTTTGCAAATTTCTTCGAATCGACTGGTGGAGAATCCAGCATCGTTTAACATAATTCTAACTTGGTCACTGCTATATGTTTTCGTCTTAACCTCTTTGTTGACTAGCGAGAATCCAGCATAGTCCAATTCGTGGTCAATAATTGGTATTTGACGCATTGTTTGCAGTAAATGAACCCTAGCTAAACCAACTGACCTAAGTTCGGCTGCAAGACGTTGCTGCCGTCCTGGAAGGCCTAAAAGTTTGCCCGTTTCATTTTTAATCTCAGCCTTCCAATATGCAGATAAAGCTTCAGCAAAAGCGAGCTTTCTTAGATTAACCTCTTTTGCCTGAAGGATTAAATAGCTAGGTAAGATGCAATACCCATGCCAACTTCTAATGCTATCAGCAGACTGTCCATCAATGTAAGTTAGGGCTTTGTATGCTAGGAGTATTCTACTGACGCTTTGGAGCTCGGTATTCAAAGGTAAAATTTTAAAATCTATACTAGCTCTCTGCTCATATTCCAACACAAGTTGTTCTAATTTAGAGACAGCAGACTCAACCTGTAAAAATGCAAGTTTAAGTGCTTCGATTGGCATGATTGTTAACCTAAAATTAATACAACCCCATAATTACATATCTTGTCTAGAGTCGCACGAAGAAACGTAAGCTTAAACTTAAAAAGTAGCATCACTAAAAGTCTACAGGCTTCATGTGGAAAGAAAAAAAATGCAGTCGCATTTCTCTTGCATAGTCCGAGCTCAATATGAGCAAGCAAAGATAACAGTAGTTGAAGCGCCTTTAGTTTCAAACCAAAAGTAAAAAAGGTTGAGTTCCACAACTGCCGGCACTCAACCCCAGGCCACAAAACAAAGATTTGTTTCTGTTTGTTCAACAACTGCTATTTATAATAATTATTCTGTTCAAAATTTTGTCTATCTACGGCTTTATCTACAGAGTTGCCCTCATCTTCCCAATCATCAGAATCTCCATTCAGAAAACTTAGCCCGAATAAGCCGAGGCCCAAGTAAATAAAGAGCTCACCTCTGGCGATACCAAATAATCCTGCAACCCAATCAAAGAACCACATATTTATCCTCACTTTCATAGTTTATACCGATGATGGCTTGTTTAAAGACAGCGCAGTCTCAGTGCGCATTACCAATATAGAACGAACGTTCTTAATTGCAATAGCTGCAAATTAAAATAGTTAGTTCAGGTAATCTTTGACTTTGAAAGTAATAATTAATACAACCCCTTAGTTTCTTTATGTAAAAAAGGTTAAGCACTAACACCGTCAGAGAAAACATAAGCAACTCTTTGCAGACTAAAGAAAAGTAACCAGGCATCCATTATGTGTAGAAGGTCATTAGTGCTTCTCTACTATGCTTATCAACTTATCAAGGGGTTGTATTAATATTTCTGAACTTATATGGTGTTTAATCGAGCGAATACGTTTATTTGATTGAATAAGAATGCTTGATGATAAGCATCATTTACTTATCAATTTTCCAGCTTTTTCACAACTGCTAAGGATTGGTAGTTGAGATGATGCTAAACCTGATAACAAAATATTTTTAGTAAATTGTCTGCAACGTGAAGTTACAAAACAGATATACCAATAAATTTGGTTCGAAATTTAATGGATTACCCGTTGGTAGTAGCTCCGCTAACTTTTAGTTGGTTGGTTGATTGGTTTATGGCTTCGTATCACTTGGAATAAATTTCTCAGATTTTTGCAGGAAATTTACTTATTTAAATGAGTGATTAGTACAGTAATCACTCATTTATCTCTGTAGATAATGTAGAATATTGCAGGTTGCCAATTTTGCTGTGTATAAAGAATCACTACTAATGGTTCACCTTTAGATTTGATTCAATTCATTTATTTACAAATAAATAGTGCAAAACTAATAATAATTTTCTCTTTTGAAGATCTCATGAAATGCATGACTTAACTCACACTTTTTCAAATGGCAGTAGCTCGGATGTAGTACTTCCTGATCATCTGTCTGGTAAGTATGGAAGCATGCGAATTAATGATCCATTAGTAGCAGAATATTATCCAGATGATGCAACTATTGTTTTCGAATTCCTAGCATCTCTTACGTCACCTCATACTAAAAGATCTTATGTCAAAGAAATTATACGGTTCTGGAAATATTGCTTAAAAGCTTTGCAGTTGCCATTGTCTTCGATAACGCCTGATGAAATTAAGTCATATATTGATTTTCTGAATAATCCTGATCCTAGTATTTTTGGTTTTACCTATGAGGAAATCGAGAAGCTCCCACATAGGCCACCTGCAGGTTGTCATCCACTGTCTGACTCTTGGTGGCCATTCAGAAATGGGGTCTTAAGAAAGAAAAGTTCTTCATTACTTGATGAGAGCACATCTGAGAACTTTTCTCATTATCAAGGCTTGAGTAGAAGTTCTGTTGCACTAACTATAAATATTTTGTCATCACTTTTCTCTTACATGGTTCAAAAGCAATATTTGAGATTAAACCCAGTTCAAAAAGGTGTACTAAAGCTTTATAAATCAAAATTTGGAACAGAAACGACAACCAGATATTTAGATAGTGAACTTATCAAGCTCATTTTTGAAATATTAGATCAACGACCTACTCTAAGCGTTGACGATAAAAAGAAATGGGCAAGAGACCGTTTAGTGTTTTATTTTTACTACTTCACAGGAATAAGAAGAACAGAAGGTACTAGTAAAGCGGCTCTAAAAGATCCTGTATCTTCAGCATTACAGGAGTCGGTATCAGCATCTTATCCAACCATGGGAGACTTTCATTTTGAGTATGATGTGTCTACTGGAGTTGAACGTTGCTATCTCAAGATTCTTGGTAAAGGGTCTAAGACTAGGATCATTCCAATTGCTGATAAGCTACTGGATGTCATCAAAGAGTACAGACTTTCAAAAAATCTAGTCCCGAGACCAGAGCCAACAGAAACATATCCAATTATTATGAAGTTGAACTCTTATGATGAAATTAATGGTGAAACAGTTTCGCGTATCTTAAAAGATATTTTTTTAAGTGTTGCTGCTGAAATAAAAGATCGACTAGTACGTTTTAATTTAAGTGAGGATGAACGTATTTTATTGAAGGATTGGATTCTAAAACTAGAATCTGCTTCTCCACACTGGTTAAGACACTCACGTGGCTCTGCTCTTCACTCCTCCCCTTCTGTGTCACTAAAAGTGTTAGCAGACTTTCTTGGACATGCAAATATCGCAACAACCAATATTTATTTGCATGAAGAAAAAGCTAAGTCTTTTGATGCTATAAATGACGCATCTTAAATTTCTGTTAATTTAAAGTTAAATTGTTAATACGCGCGCGCGTGTTACATTTCGTGAGAGCTAGTCTTTAAGCGGTATACAGGGCATTTTGGTTCTTAAAAACACGAATTGGCAGTTCCTAGATTCACGAACTTTGGTTCTTGGATTCACGAAGTAAAGTTCCTACTCTCACGAAGAGGGTTCCTAGATTCACGAAACTAGTTTTCATATATTTTTGCATACAAATTAAGCAAATTTATATCTTTATTCACGCCCAGGTGCTTTTTTTCATCAGTTTGAACATCAACTGGGATTAGATAGTTCAAAAAAAATGTATTTTGAAGTGAATGTTTGAATGAAATTTCTTAAATTTGATAAAAATTTAAGCTAGTTCAGCTTAAAGGTTCCTAGAATCACGAATGAAGTATCTTTAAAAAAAGACTGCAAACCCCTGTTTTTCTTATGTTTTTTATATTAAGCGTCTTTAAATTTTAGTTTAAGTCTCAATTTCAATATTAATTTTGGCTTTTTTAGCTCTTGTTAGGGAGTTTTTCTCGTAAAACTCGACAATATCCCCTTCCAACAGCGTATATCCATAATCTGGAATCGTCCCTGTTTCTTGTAGTTCTTTAAGTTGGAACTTGAACTTTTTCAGTTCACTTTTGCTACCTGTTTTTTGCCATAGTTTGTCTAGTGCTATTCTAAATGTACCTTGCCGCCCCACATGCTTTCTTGCAATTTCATACAGCCTACGTTCTAGCGGCTTGCTCAATCTAAAGTAATCTTCGCTAAGCGTTAGCACTTCATGATTATTAATTGCATTCCAATACCATTCACTTAATACGACTTCTATTTGTACCATTCTTCCTGTATCGGATGTGACTACGGTGCTGGAGTCAATTAAACCAAACGTCTGATTAATCTGCTTTCCACCTGTTGCAATGTTAGTTCTAATGGTTGTACCGCGTAAGCGGGTGAGCGCTTCGTTCATACTCTTATAACCATTTTTACTGGTATCACGGTTTGTGGCGACTAAAAACTCGTGTGCAGTGAAGCGTACTGTTCGACTGACTGGTTTTTTATGGTTGATTGCATCGGTCATCTGACTAGCGATAAAAAGTAAAACATCTTTATCAAACATGGTCGCTCGACCAAATGCAGATGGTGCAATTTCAATACTTCTTGATCCATCCACACTTGTCCATTTAAATATTTCCAAATCTTTCTTCAAGGAAAGGCTGAACAATGGGGCATCCATTGATGCCATATCGCCCTTGAATGAAACGTCAACCAGATTAGCAACAAAGAAATCTGGCTGATGTTTGAGGGGAATTAACTCCCCTTGCTTTGTATGAGTTGACTTTCGTTTGGTAGCACTCTTTTCTAGCGAAGATATTTTTTCCAAAAGTGCAGATTTGCTAGTTTTCTCATCATCCATGTTTTTACGATCTGTAGTAACTTACTACACTGATTGACTTGGCTCTAAAAGATCAGAGATATACAGCTGCAAAGCTTCTTTCTGGTCTTCTGTTAGATACTTGGATTTTAATTTAATTGTAATGCCATGTGGGGTGGCTTGGTAGCTACCCACTTTTCGCCCTTGTCTAGTGAAATCACGAAGCAACATTTGTTTAGCAGAACTATCATCACTCTTTGTTGTTTCGATTTGTTGAGCGATCCAGACAGATAACTTTGTTTGATCGATCTCATTCTTGATCAATTTTTTCCAACCCTCTTTTAGAATTGGATTAATAATATGTTCCTCTGTTTTTTCAAGAAGTGATTTAATCTTTGCCGCTGCAGCACGGGAGAGTAAACCTGGATACTCTTTTAGTTCTTCTTTGATGAAATCAGGCAAGTCATCAAAGGCAAAATATTTATACATATCTTCACGGTTAATGCCCACTGCTTCTGCTAATCGTGTTTTGTTTTCAAAACTTGACTCGATGGCACGAAGTGCAATACCGATCTCAAAATCTGTTAAATCTGAGCGATCAATGTTTTCTGCTAATGCTTGCATTGCCATTTCGGCATCACTCGCTGGCACAATCAAAGCTTCGATAGTATTTTTTCCTAAATGCTTATGAGCAAGAAGTCGTCTTTCCCCTGCAATTAGCTCATATCGGTCCCCTACTCTGCGCACAGAGATTGGCTGCATTAATCCAAGCTCTTTGATCGAGTTTGCCAGGCTTTCAATTTCCTCTTGAGGAAATATGATACGAGGTTGGTATGGGTTTTTATCAATTAGATTTACTGGTAATTTTGTATACTCTTTTCCTGCATCAAAGTACGTTTCTTGATGCGCACCAATGTGCCGGTTGGTATTCTCTTGTAGCTTTGCTTCTAGCAATTTTGATAAATCACGTGCCATTTTTTATTTACCTCTACTTAATCTGCTGACTCATGATCAATTGGTTTAATCTTTAATTCATTGACTATGTATTGGGCGAGATCTTTAAATTCTCGAGAGATCTTTGCAGATCGATCTACCGCATGCAGACTCATGTTTGCGATAGCTGCTTGGTTCACTTTTGTACTTGTTGGGATCTTGATCGGAATTAGCTTTCCTATTTGCTCTCTAGCAGCACGTTCCATAATTTTACAAACGTTTTGTCTTTCATCATGCTTAACTAGTAGAGCGCCTAGAAGTTCCAATTTTGGATTAATCCGTTTTAGTTTTTCTACATGATGGGTTAAGTCATGAACACCATACAAGCCGTACTGACTGCCGGATTCAATGGGAATCATGTAGTGGGTTGACGCTGCAAGCGCATTACTAGTCAATAAGCGCAGTGATGGCGGACAATCAATCAAGATGATGTCATAGATACCGTTTAGCGGATCTAATTTCTGGCGTAACTCCTCTGATGGCCTTGGGGATAGATCTTTTAATTCATCCTCAGCCTTTCCTAAAGTCAAAGAACCATAAATGAGATCTACACCCTCTATATTGGTATCGGAATGAATCGCTTGTGGTAATGCCGGATTATCTTTCAATAGAATATCCACACATGTTACTGCTACTTCGCTGGGGTGCTTTTTTCCAATGTGCAAAGACGCATTTGCTTGGGGATCTAGATCGATGACCAGTACGGAAAATTTTAAGCGCGCAAATTCTGCCGCTAAATTAACAACAGTAGTTGTCTTACCACAACCACCTTTGTGATTTGCAACGGAGATCCATGTTGTGTGCCCTATTGGGGCTGCTGAATTTGCCATGATTAATCTCTTAATTTGTGTGTTTGATATGTTGTAAATTGTGTCTGATACAGTTGTTGACTATCTTATGCGTTCCTTGTGTGGTTGTCTATAAATTATGCGTTTAGCCTTGTTTTATATAGATAATTTCTAATCATTAATCTTGTTTTTAGATCAATCGACTCATGATCTACTTAATGTATGGGCTTTTATACTATTTTATTTGTCTTTACCGTGATCGATATGATTTTATAGACTGTGTTCATTCTTGCCATTAGTGCTACAACGCTGTGTGTTATAGGTGGAGATTTTTGATACGTAAGTAGGTTCGTATTTTGAATTAATGCCCTCCCCTACTCTAGTGCTATTTATATGGTGTCACTCCCAAAGAGTTTATTATTTCAAAGTGTAGTAACTTACTACACATGTCTTTATGTAGTCTCTCGGCTTTAAGATGGCTAATTAAGAAGAGTCTTGTGGAGGACGAATCTTTGGATAATGAATAATATGGGATAAGTATCTGACAGGATTCAAGTAGGCGCTTTTTTCAAGCCTGTTACGTAAGTCTCGGCATTATCGCCCTGCCCTATCCAGGCATTGATGCATGGATAGGATATTCAATGCATTAAAATATATGGGTGTAGTAAGTTGCTACACTACTACGGCATCGTAGCGATTTGTCTTATAAATGCATATTATTTCAAAGTGTAGCAACTTACTACACTACCCTCTTGGCTCATCAGATTGGTTTTCAAGGATGATGTGAGTTACTGTATTTGATTGTGGGAAAAGTGTAGTAAGTTACTACACTCTACGGTTTTGTTGATCTAACGTGATTTTTCCCATGTATGATAAATAAACGGTTTCTTATTCAAGGTGTAGTAAGTTGCTACACAATCTTTTGTCTCTCCCCTTTCGTATCACAGTAATTTCTATGGCCGAATCGAAATAAGAAACTGAGTATCAATAAGTTACCCCTCGCGAAGAGTTAGATGCACATGTTTTTCAACTTAATAGTCTGATCAGAGTCGCTGTCTCGTTTTAAGGTGTAGTAACTTGCTACACCTTCTATATCGAGATCTCAACTCGATAGACCTGAAAATTTCGTTCTACATTACGGCATTTAAATATATAGCTGCTTCCATCTTGTGACTCTTCAACAGTAGATAAATTGAATAGTTTTTATGGATTATTTTGTCACAATGTACTTTATTCAATGTAATCTTGAAATTCGGCTTTTATCATATAGAAAATTGCTACAGGTGATTGAATGCCATTAGCAATTAGTGACGTAACGAATGCACAGACATCTCGATAACATTTTTTGTCAGTTAGCAGTATGTCTTTGTCTTTGTCGTCGGCGAATTTGTCATGTGCTGTTACGCGAACGTTGTCTTCGATTATTGCAAAATAAAGACTCTCGACCAACCACGCGCGTTCTTCTATAAGGTAAAAGAACCGGTTATAAGATCCAGATTCTGCATCAGGATTAATGTTAACTTCAAATTCAGTGCTATTGGTGGTTAGATCAAGTGTTGGTTTAGAAGTCATCATAGAGCTGTCTCATTGCATATTTAATTCAATAATTAAACCAAATTGCAAGACTTTAGGAGATGAGTTATTAGGGCTTAAACTGCACAGATCTGCCAAAATGAACTTTTCCAGCAGAAATTTGATATTTATTACTAATTAATTTGTCCAAAACAGGGCTAGCTAATAACTTCTATACTAAAAGAAGAGAAGGGGAGAAGGGGAGTGATGTTAGAGGGCTTATCTGACAGTTGTCATATAAAAATGTAGATCACCTAGAATCGTTCATTTCTCATTTTGATAGTGTGTGTATCTTGATCAAAGACTGGCGAAATTTTTTTTGAAACATTGCACCAACATTGTGATTAATCGCTCGATGAAGTTTACATATGATGATTTTTCATAAATGCATTCTCAGTTGATTCTCATTGAAAACTAATATCGAGATCAACATTGGATTCTTACATCAAGCAGAGAAAAGTGTAACTTATAAACTCCTGCAAATTAGGCATCATTATATTTTAATAAATTCACCGTGATCCGATATTCAAGCTAAAAGTGGGGCTAGCTTCTTCATGTAGATTCATACATGAACCAACGGCCATAGAATTTCTGTGAATACCCATTTACTACAATCTACACAAGTATGTGTCGAGTATTAATGATCAACAGGGATGCCTATTGGCTTGTATTGGTCTATTTTTGAAATCTGCATTGATTGATGTGGATAGACAAACTTCTTGTATTTTTTTGGGGATCCCCAATCATACTTGTATGTGGAGAGGGACGGATACACTATATTTTGATCTGTTCCCCGCCCTGATTGGCTTTATTGACTTATTAACCAGGATATTTGATTTTCGATTGGAAAAAAATATAAATGATAATCCCCATTACTAGGGAATGTTTACATTCGTGATGTCCTCTTCATACTGATTAATTTCTTTGATCAGTGCGCTACGGATTAGTCGTCTTTTACTTTAAGCGCGACTGTGCACCTAGCTCATCACTGTCAATTTTTGGAAATTTGAATGTGAGGTGAATACGCTAAGAGAGCTACTTAAGGATCAGAAACTAGCTGTAGAGGCTATTTAATATTATTAGGTAAGAATTGACATTGATACTAGAAATGCCTGGAGCGTTTTGAACTACATATGGCAAAATCAAAGGGGGATTATGCACCATCATTCTTGGCTTCTTGTGTCAGTTGTCTTGCTTAATATAAGCAGTATAGCAAGGAGACCTTGTCATAATTTACTCTACAACTTAGTCTTCAGTGTTCCGTTGCGGTAAGTCAGACTAGAACGTCGTTTATAATCGATACATTCTTGAAAATTATGCATTAAACGCGAGTAAGCAAATTAGCCCAATAACAAATGGAACCCAATTTTTTTTAAAAACAAACACACTTCCCATCGCAATGAATGCTGCTAGTGTTTCTCCACTAAGTAATACTAGTTTTCCTTGTGGCATGAATAATTCTGGACCAATGATACTTGCAAGTGCTGCTGAAGGTGCGTAGCTAAGATATTTTTTCATTTCATCAGGCAAGGACAATCGCTTACCCGCCACGATAAAGCTCCCTCTTAGAATAAAAGTTACTAGGCCAACAATTAAAAAACTAGACCATAAATATATAGAGTTGTTATTCATGATGTTTTCTTTTGAAGCCGTTCTAAGAGTGCGCCAGTGAAGATACCTGCCAAGATTGCGACAAAAAAGCCGGTTCTCATAGGTAGATTGATGAACAAACACGCAGTTAATCCACTCACTAGACAAACAATCAATGATTTTAATTGCCTAAATGCAGGGGCGAGTAATACGCTAAGTACTATAGTCGCCATAAACTCGAAATGATATTTTTCAGGGATTTGATCGGCAAATAGCACGCCTGCTGTTGTACCTGCCAGCCAAGTAACCACATTCAGAAGTGATGGTCCTAAGTAGACACCATATCGTTTTGCCTTATCTTTCTCAGATAAAATTGTATTGCTATAAATTGCAATCACGCCATCTATAAGAATATATGAAGCAAAAAGCCGCATTTTTTTGCTACTGTTTTCAAATGCTGGTGCTATTAAGGCACTAAACAAGAGGAAACGTATGCTAAAAGCGCATGCGGCAAGAGCGATAAGCCATTGAGATGTTCCCGCCATGATTAAGGTAATTGTGCCAAGCTGAGCCGTTCCGCTATATACAATAACTGTCATGCCAACACATTCCCAAAAGCTTAATCCAACAGATTTTAAAACACTACCAGCTGCAATGGCCCAGGGAAGTTGACCAATAGTGATTGGCAGATACTGTTTTGCAGACTCCACGAAGGATTGCCTGAATGCGGTTGACATTAGAACTTTCTTTGATTTGGAATTTAGTTAGCCATCGTACACTTACTGGATGTTTTAAATTATTATTTAAAATAATATAAATGTAAAATTATTTTTGAAGGAAATATTTTTGATTATTTATTGTAGGGGGGGGTGGAGTCTGCGTTACATGCTTCTCTTAGAAACAAGGCCCAGTAGGGGAGGGGGCTCCAAAAGTAGTGTTCTCACTTGTCCTACTCAAAAGTATTACACTTTTCCTCGAGAGACTAAGTAGACCCCTGATAGGATGAATAACGCTGCCTGGAGATGGAAGAGGTGCATGGATTCATTCAACACGAGCCAAGCGATAGCAGATGCATATAGTGGTCCGAGATAAAAGGTGATTGCAACCTTGTTAGGCCCAATCTGCTGCTGTGCCCATATATATATTAAGTAGGCTAATACACCAGGGAAAATCGCAGCGGCAAAAGCAAGCCAAACACCATAGAGATTAATTACTGGTGTGCCTACATTTTGAGCTTCAATGAGAGTACCAATGATAATCATAGGTAATGATGCACAGGTAACTACAGCGAGATGAGCTTTACCACTTAATGGACTTACCCAGATAGACTGAAGCACACTATAAACTGCCCAAGAAATTGTTGCGGCAACTATCCATATATCTCCGATTACAAACTCAAGATTACTTAATGCCTGCCATTGGCCTTTCACAATGACATGGATCATTCCCAAAAGAGCAATCAGAATTCCAAGAAGTTGATATGGTTGGAGACGTTCTTTCAAGCAAATAAATGAGCCCACAGCAATTAATACCGGGGCTGCAGCATAGATTAGTGCGATGTTCATTGCGGAGGTTGATTGGGCTCCTATATAGACCCATGCACCGCAGACAACCATCCCACAAAATCCTTGAATGATGTATTTGTGGATGTTACGGCAAATCTCATGCCGGAATTGGAAAATCTCTTTCATTGATAACAGCGTAAGAACAAAGGCTCCAATCCCCCATCTGATCAGTGTGAGCATGTAGGGGGGAATCACTCCAGGTGCTTTTCTTGCAACATAATAGTTAACAGACCAAAGCAAAGGGATAAGCAAAATAGAGGCTTTGGCTAAAAAAATTGATCGAGTCTTTGCCATCATGTTTGATTTTTCGCTTGCATAGCTATCTCGCACTTATCTAACCAATTTAAAGAACATGATCTTAAAAGCCCGAAATAATCATTAGTTAGGCTTCTTACGACCTGTTTTATTCTGAACCGATGCAAATTGCAGCTTGGTGGAATGCAAGGTAGGACATGCTGATTTGTTTTTTCAACATAGGAGAGATGTGCGTCTGGGATAATAAATGAAACAACATTACAACGATGAAAATCGTTATCTGAGAGTGATTGGTTTAAGGTTTCTATATTCTTAACGCATTAATCCTTAACTACTTGTGGCGCTAATCCACGGATAGACAATTTAATTAGCGGGCTAATTTATTTGCTGCTCAAAGCTGGTCTGACGTTTTAATCCTGTTTCATGTAAGAAAATTAAGTGATTGCTGCTTCTCTCTACTTACAGGGCCAGAAATACCTAACAAAACCTCAAAAAAATATTGCTAGATGTAATCGTTTACCGTAAGGTCTTCCCTTCTTTCTTTGAAAAACAATACAAAACTACCTTTTTGTTTGCATACATAATAAGTTGTTTAATTTTTTCAACGAAAAAAATAGTTAAATATTTTTATTGTAAATATTTTTTTACGTTGATATTATTGTTTTGAGTCAAGGGCAAGTGCAGACATTTGCGCTAAATGGGAGTTGTCAAAGCACATCAGTAAGGTTTTTTTTGAGGTGGTTTTGCAAAAGAAATTTGTGATGTAAGTCTTAGGAGTGAGTTGATTCACTCTGTGGGCGATGGCTTTGAAGCAGTTATCTGTTTCGAGGAGATCTATCTTGGTAGTTCAGAATAAAAGTATTAACGTAAAGCCACCACAAATGGAGCCGACAGACTCTGGCTGGTATCTGACATCTGGTGATGAGTTGCCTTTAATTAAGCAAAACGGTGATGTGACTTGTGAGTGCTTGGTAATTGGTGCTGGTTGGATGGGGTTGCATGCTGCGCGCAGATATGCAGAACTTCGTCCAGAAGCAAAAGTAGTACTAGTGGATGCTGGGCGTATTGGAAATAACGCTTCAGGTCGTTGCATGGGTTTCGCTATTGATCTCTCTCATAATCCACGTAAGCAAGATTTTGTGGAAGATGATCAGGGTAACCGTGACGAGTTATACGTTAATACAGAAGGTAATGAATATCTAAAACAAGCTGTTGAAGAGCTTGGTGTAGATTGCGATTGGGATCCTCAAGGTAAATACCATAGCGCGGCCACCGAAAGTGGTGTTAATGACCTGAAAATGTTTTCAAAAGCACTTGATCGCATGGGCCAGAAATATAGCTGGGTCGAAAAAGATCAAATGAAAGAGATGACCGGCAGCAATCATTATATTAAAGCGCTGCATCATCCTGGCACAATCTTAATTCAACCAGCAAAATATTTGAAAAATATGGCGCGGGTTTTACCTTCTAATGTAACTGTACTTGAAAATACGGTTGTCAAAAAAGCTACTTTTGATAAGTCGCAACATACGTTTGAAACCCAAAGTGGAATCATCCGTGCGAAAAAAGTCATTATCTGTACAGCTGGCTATTTGCAGAACTTTGGCTTCTATCCAAATTCCGCTATTCCCGTTTACACATTTGCAAGTATGACTCGTCAATTGACTGAACATGAATTGGCACAAGTCGGCAATAAAAATGCATTTGGTTTGATTCCTGCAAATAGTTTCGGGACAACAGTTCGAAGAACTGTTGATAACCGCTTATTCCTACGCAATGTTTATCACTATGCGGATCACTTCAAAACGACAGAAGAGACCGTGATGAACGCAAGAAAACATCAACAAATTTCTTTTGAACGTCGATGGCCTGATCTAGCTTCTATGGGGTTTGTCGCTAGCTGGGGCGGTCTATTAACACTTTCACAAAACGGTGGAATGGTTTGGGGCGAGTTAGCGCCAAACGTTTATGGTGCCGCTTATTGTAATGGCACAGGGATTTCTCGTGGTACTGGATTTGGCAAAGCAATCGCTGAACTAGCGCTAGGCATGAACTCTAGATCTATTGACATTCTGAAACGTAAAGCACCGCCAAGCAGAGGCTATCCACGGATTATTACATCCCTTGGAGTGAAGTTTGTTACTGGTTGGCGTTTTAAACAAGCAGGTAAAGAAATTTAATCTTAAGGAGTCAGAAATGGCAGATTTGTCAGGCATCAATTTAGCAATGCAAACCACGTTCAATGCCGATGGTTCAATTAACTTTAGCGCATATGAAGAACTTATTGAACAGTATTTGGCTGATGGTGTGCATGGTTTGGTCTTAGGGGCGGGTACCGGTCAGCATCCATATTTGACTGAACAAGAGTGTAATAAGTTATATGAAATTGGCATTAAGCGTATCAATGGACGTTGTAATGTAATTTGCCAAACCTCTGCTTTAAATGTGGATGAAGTGATTCGCCGTTCTAAGCATGCAGAAGCCAATGGTGCAGATGCGTTGATGGTTTTGCCTCCATATTTTGAAGGTCCAACCGATGATGATGGCTTATTTTCTTTCTACGAAGAATTAGATTCTGCAATTAAAGTAGATGTTGTTGGATATAACATTCCTCAATCAACTGGAATTGCTGTTTCAGTACCTCTTTTATTACGTTTAGCTGAACTACCAAGCTTTAATTATATTAAAGACAGTGGTGGTGATATGACTACACACCAACAATACTTACAAACATCTGTGAAAGTATTAAATGGTGCAGATACGATTGCTCCATTTGCTTTTATGGGCGGCGCAGTTGGTGCAATTCAAGGTACAGCAAATTACATGCCTAAAGAGGCTGTAAAACTTTACAACTTGATTAAAGAGAAAAAACTAGAAGAAGCATTGGAATTGTGGAAGCTAATGTTGCCTTCAGTGCTTTTACTGTGGACCGGTAATTATTTGCCAATGGTACTGAAAGCCGCTCATTTACGTGGATATGGCACCGGCAACTTGCGTAAGCCACTACGTGCAATTAGCGCACAAGAAGAGTTGGCTTTGAAAGAAGCAATTGCTCCATTACTGAAATAAAAATTAAGTAATGAAATAGAAAAGTTTTTTGTAGTAAATGGTCAGCTATGAAAATAGCTGACCACTAAGATAGTGATGTATCCATACGATTCAATTTGATTTTATTAAGTAATTTTTCTAGAGGAGAGGGAATTATGCGCAAGATTTTTAAATTGACAGTAGCATCTTTAATTCTTGGTATGAGTTTCTGCGCAACTGCAGCAGACAAGGGTGTTATCAAATTAGGTACCCTTGGTTGGGAAGATGTAAATTCAATTTCAATGGTCAGCAAAAAATTCTTAGAGAGCCAAGGCTATAAAGTACAAGTAACTACATTTGCCGACTGGGGTATTGCTTATAGTGCTCTAGCACGTGGCGATGTAGATACCATGGTGACATTTGTTAACTACGCCGCAGCGGATTACTGGACAAAGAATAAAGATAAATTAGAAAAAGTATCAAACATTTCATTTGGTTTGCGCCAGGGTATTGTTGTTCCAGCTCACATGCCAATTACTTCGATCGAGCAGTTGAATTCAGTTAAAGATCAAGTGGGTGGCAAAATTATTGGTATTGAACCTGGTTCTGGTTTGATGCGCGAAACCCAAGAGGCGATTAAACAATACGCTCTAAATTATACGTTGGTAGATGGTAGTACTGCAGCGATGACCGCGCAATTGCAATCTAGCACTGAGCGTAAACAACCATTAGTAACTGTACTTTGGAAGCCATCTTGGATGGAACAGAAGTACAAAGTGAAATTCTTAGATGATCCTAAGGGTGTATTTGCTCCTCCACAAGCCTATACAGTTATTGCTAAAAAAGGTTTCTCTGCACAAAACCCTAAAGCACGTGAAGCATTGGCAAGTATTTTTGTACCGATTGAAGATGTAGGCAGCATCAGTACAGAACTTAAAAATGGCAAAACAATGGATCAAGCCGTAAATAACTGGTGGAAAACCCATGGTGAACTTGTTTCTAAATGGAGCGTGATGGCGAAATAATAAAAAGTCATTGGCGGCATATTTCATATATGTCGCCAATGATTAGCTTCAGAACATTACAGCACCAATTAGATGGAAGTAAGAAAATGATGAATGAAACCAATCTCGTTAAGCAAAAGGCTGCCGTTGAATGTAAGGGTGTTTGGAAAATCTTTGGTAATCAAAGTCCAAAAAGTATTGAAGCAGCAAAAAGTGGCCGCTACGAGAAGGATCAATTACTAAAAGAATTCGGATGTGTCGCGGCAGTTGCCGGTGCGAATTTCTCTATTGCAGAAGGTGAGACGTTCTGCATTATTGGTCTATCTGGAAGTGGTAAGTCTACATTAATCAGACATTTCAACCGTCTAATTGAACCGACTAGTGGTGAAGTAATTGTCCGTGGTAAGGATATTTGCAAACTTAAAGCCGCAGAACTGAGAGACTTGCGCTCAAGAGTTATTGGAATGGTTTTCCAACAAGTTGCACTTTTACCTTACCGGACAGTTTTACAAAACGTTATGTTAACCCTTGAGGTTCAAGGGTGTAATTCAACAATCAGTAAAGAAAAAAGTTTAGCGGCGTTAGAGACTGTTGGCCTTAAAAACTGGGCAGATCGCTATCCTCGAGAGTTATCTGGCGGTATGCAACAGCGGGTGGGTATTGCCCGTGCATTAGCAGCTAACCCAGATGTATTGTTGATGGATGAGCCATTTAGTGCTTTAGATCCTTTAATTCGCAAACAATTACAAATCGAATTCCGTCAGTTATCTACTTCTCTTAAGAAAACAACCATCTTTATTACTCATGATATTGAAGAGGCTATCAGGATTGGCGACAGAATCGCCATTATGAGAGAAGGCAAGATTATTCAAATCGGCACACCTGAGGAAATTGCATTACATCCAGTCGATGATTATGTCGCTAACTTCATGGAAGGTGTCTCTAGATTAAAATTAGTAAAAGCTCACTCAGTGATGGAGGCGGTAAATTCCTCTGAGCTAGAGAGCCTTTCTTCTTGTACGAAAGCAGATGTTAATGCTTCTCTTGAAGAGTTAATTGATGCATCTATTGGTTCTCATTCTGACAAATTAGCCATCGTTGAGAATCATGAAATTGTTGGTGTTGTAAGTCGTGAAACTTTGTTGAAGTCAGTCCGGGCTTCTCATTAATTTCACTTAGACAATACATCATCAAGGAGATGTAAATGGTAGACGTAATACCAATATTTGATCAGGTTATCGAGGAAAGCCTATCTTGGCTTACTGATAACGCAGGTGACGTTTTTAATGGCATTAGTGCAGTCCTAAATGGATCATTTAATTTGCTAAACCATGTTTTTCAAGGTTTCAATTGGATGGTTTTTATTTTAGTGATTGGTATTTATGGGTTTTTCTTTGTAAGTCGAATCTTTGGAGTAGTTGCAAGTCTCGGCTTATGGTTATGTCAAGCAATGGGACTGTGGTCTGAAACAATGACTACATTGACATTAGTGATTAGCTCGACTTTCCTTGCCTTATTATTTGCTATTCCACTAGGAATTTTATTGGGATTAACCACTAAGTTTATTCGGTGGGCTGATGTTGTCTTGGATTTTATTCAAACAATGCCACCGTATATATATCTTTTGCCAGGTATTGCTTTGTTAGGCTTTGGACCTGCAACAGCAATGTGGGCTACATGGTTAGTTGCTATTCCTCCTGCACTTCGTCTAACTGCGCATGGCATCAGTATTACGCCAATTCAGTTTAACGAATTAGGGACATCCATTGGTCTAACAGGCATATCTCATCTATTTAAAATTCGAGTGCCATTTGCAGTCCCATCGATTTTTGCAGGGATTAATCAAAGTTTGATGCTCAGTTTTTCAATGGTAGTTATTGCTGGAATTGCTGGTTCGGGCGGTCTTGGACAAGTGATTTATGACTCAGTGCGTTCCCTACAAATTGATAAAGCTGTAGATGCTGGTTTAGCCATTGTGGTTGTCACGATTGTGTTAGATCGGATTACCCAACGCTTTGGAATGAAAGAAAGGAGCAAATAATGGATGCTATTCAGGTTTCACCAGGTTCTTACTTTGTTCCATTTTTGTCGTGGCTGAATATTAACTTTCATGGTTTGTTTGCTGAAGTAGCAATTTTCTTCGATGCATTAATCAGAGCAATTGTTCACGTCTTTACTTTCTTTTCAGGACAAACAACGATTCTCATCATCGCATTCTTGATCATGTTTTTATCAGGATGGAGAAGTGCGCTGGTGTGGTCAATTGGTATGTTGATTTGTTTAAGTTTAGGTATGTGGGAAGCAACCGTTCCAACACTCGCGATTATTTTATTGTCGGTAATTTTCTCCGTCATTGTCGGGGTTCCGATGGGGGTTCTGATTTCTAAAAACAAATTTTTGCGTATCGCCATTCAGCCAATTTTAGACATGATGCAGACATTGCCTCCTTGGGTGTACTTAGTTCCCGCTGTGATTTTATACGGTTTAGGCGTGGTGCCAGCGTTGATCTCTACGGTGATCTATGGGGTACCACCTCTGATTAGGCTAACCATTTTAGCGATGACACAAATACCTGAAAACCGTATAGAACTTGGTTCTGCAATTGGTGCGACAGAACGTACGATTTTCTGGAAGATAAAATTACCTTCAGCGATGCCTACTTTATTAATTGGTATTAACCAGTGTGTGCTGTTTTCATTAGGAATGGTTGTTTTAGCAGGACTTGTCGGTGCCGGTGGACTTGGTTCCGAGGTCACTCGTGGGCTATCTAGAATGGAATTTGGTTTGGGCATGCGCGCAAGTCTTGCAATTGTGATTCTTGCAGTGGTGCTTGATCGAGTGTTTAGAAATGCAATTCCTAAGAAGTATTTAATTAAGTCGTGATATTGCCCATTTCAGAATGGACAATAAATTTTTATCAATTTAACTTAAAAGTTAACTATGAAAAATCAACTATTTATTGATGGAAAATGGGTTTCTCCAATTCATGGCGGCACACAAGAGATTTTTAATCCTGCAACGGGCAACTTGCTTCACGTTGTAGCGGTTGCCTCAGAGCATGATGTCGATATTGCAGTTAAAGCTGCTCGTAGAGCATTTGATAAGGATGGTTGGTCAACCTTACCAGGTAGTGAACGTGCGAAATATCTTCGTAAAATGGCCGAAATTATTAGACGACGCTTACCTGAGTTAGCTGAGCTGGAAGTGAAAGATAATGGTAAGCCAAGACCAGAAGCTGAATGGGACATTGGTGATGCGGCAGGTTGCTTTGAGTATTATGCAAAGTTAGCTGAAGAGTTAGATACAAATAATAAATCAGATATTCAATTATCTGATGATCGCTTTACCTCCAAAGTGGTACGTGAGCCGCTTGGGGTCGTCGGTGCAATTGTTCCATGGAATTACCCTCTATTAATGGCTTCATGGAAGGTTGCTCCTGCATTGGCTGCGGGATGTACGGTTGTGTTAAAACCAGCTGAAGTTACTCCGCTAACTTCTCTAGAATTAGCCGCCGTTGCAGAAGAGGCTGGATTACCGGCTGGTGTACTGAATGTTCTAACTGGGCGTGGTTCTGTTGCTGGTCAGGCGATTGTTGATCATCCTTTAGTTGATAAGCTTGCCTTTACTGGTTCTGGCCCTGTTGGTTCTCGCATTATGGCTTCAGCATCTAAAGATGTGAAGCGTGTAACCTTAGAGCTAGGTGGTAAATCTCCATTAATCGTGTTCCCTGATTCTGATATTGCGAAAGCAGTTGAATGGGTAATGTTCGGTATTTTCTGGAACCAAGGTCAGGTTTGTTCTGCAACCTCTAGAGTGCTTGTTCACGAAGAGATCTACCAATCGTTCCTTGATCGTTTAGTTGCAGAAGCGAAGAAAATTACCATTGGTAATGGCCTAGATGCCGGTATTTTATTGGGACCTTTAGTATCAGAGACACAACATCGCAATGTTTCTAATGCGGTACTGAAAGCAAAAGAAGATGGTGCGAAGGTTCTGACAGGCGGTGGTCGTCCAGCGAATATGGAGCAGGGTTACTTCTTCGAGCCAACTGTCTTAACAGATGTTCCATTAAACAGCGAAGCTTGGATTGAGGAAATTTTTGGACCAGTGGTTTGTGTAAGACCATTTGCTACAGAGCAAGAAGCTGTTGAACTTGCGAATGACTCTCGCTTTGGATTGGCTGCTGCTGTGATGAGTCAAAACAATGAACTAGCTGAGCGTGTAGCAGCTAATTTACGTGCAGGTGTTGTTTGGATTAATTGTTCACAACCTACCTTTACTGAGGCGCCATGGGGTGGCTACAAGCAATCCGGTATTGGACGTGAATTAGGCCCATGGGGATTGGATAATTATTTAGAAACCAAACAAATTACCGCGTATGTAAGTGATGCGCCATGGGGTTGGTACATTAAATAATCGTAATGAAAAGGCTCTAGGATATGAATTTTCCTAGAGCCTTTTACTGGAGAAAATTTTGTCAAAGAAGCTAGTTATTGTTGCACATCCTGATTTAAGTGTGTCTAGGATTAACTCTAGTTTAATTAGCAGCATATCCGGTATGGATGATGTTGAAGTAGCCAAGCTATATTCAAAATATCCTGAAGAGAAGCTTGATATTGTTGCGGAACAGAAATTAATTGAACAGTTTGACAGTATTATTTTACAGTTCCCAATGCAGTGGTACAGCTGTCCATCTCTATTAAAGAAATGGATTGATGACGTGTTCACAGATGGATGGGCATACGGTTCAAGATATGTACTTGAAGGTAAGCAACTCAGTATTGCTGTTACTACTTGGTCAAAAGCTTCTGATTATCAAAAAGAGGGTCGCTACCGCAGGACATTAGAAGAGCTGACAAGCCCTTTTGAGGTGTTGGCTTTTAGAATCAACATGAAGTATGGCAAGCCGTTTTTCATCAGTGGTGTAGGTGACATTGATGATGACCAGCTTGCTAATTATGGGCGCTTGTATAAAGAGTATTTAGAAAATATCTAATCGTGAATTTTAGTAAATCGGGGGTGATATGATCCAGATAATTTTTGTTTCAATGTCCCCCGTATTTTTCCAGTGATAGGGCTCTCCAGCAATTCGAAAGGTATCCCCTTCGGTTACGGTAAAAGTATGCCCGCCAATGCAAATCTCCAATTGCCCTTGCAAAACAAAACATTCTTCTTCTGTTTCTCTGCAAGATTCTGGAATCGTTGTGCCGGGTTGAATTGTTGTTAAGAAGGTTTCAAAAGAACCTCCAATATGTGGCGAGAGTAACTCTTCAGATAGACCGCCAACACCTTCACCAAGCCGTCTTCGTGCATGTGATCTAACAACGCGGCCAATTTCTAAGCTAGGTTTATTTTCTGTAATTAGAAACCACCCAAGTGGAACACCAAGGGCATGTGCAATTCTGCGCAGGTCAGATATTGAACTTTCCGCATTGCCTCTTTCTAGTTGACTAATGAAGCTAATTGATCGGCCTGTGGCTGATGCTAATTCACTCAGCTTTTTACCTCTAGCCTTCCTGAGACTTCGGATTTCCTTCCCAAGTGATACTCGGTCTAAAGAAACGTCATGTTCTAGGTCTGCGGCTAATGCTTCAGTCATTTTGGTGCACGCTCAGTTTCAAAATTTTATTTTAGCATAAAAATAATAAGAAAATTTTATGAAGAAAAATACATCTATAAAAGTTGTGAATTTACAAAAGAACGACAAAAAAAACACTTTTTATGGTGATGCTTTTCAACAGGTTATAAAAAAAATATATTAAAAACAATGTATTAGGTTGTTGCTGAAGAATACAACCTTATCAAAAGTAATTTAGCATATGTCTTTGTGTTTTTATGTTTGAATTATTCTTTATAAAAATATATCAAATATATTTTACTGTTAAAAAATATGTGGTATATTTTTTCTTGTAAGATACGCCTGTATAAGAGCCAAGTGATCGAATGCAAAAAAAATTTGGGGTGCTCAGCAACTACTTCGTGGGCAATGGGTTGTGGACACTCAAATGGGCATTAAGGCTTTTTTGTAAATAAGAGATCACTGGTTTTGATAACCATGTGGAGAGGGGTTCAAGATGGAACATGTTAGTTTTAAGCAAATGAAAGATGGCACAGCCGAAGAGTTTATTTTTCTGAGAAAACTAGAGAATGAATTCTGTACAAGAACTGCAAGTCGTTTAATTGAAGAATTGATTCGCCAAAAAACAGAAACGCTTGAAGGCTATCGCATTACTCGATACGAACATGCTGTACAAAGTGCTACAAGAGCGATGAGAGATGGTGCTGATGACGATTGGATTGTCGCGACTCTTTTACATGACATTGCAGATGGCATCGCACCAAGAAATCATGATCGCGCAGCAGCAGAAATTCTAAGACCGTTTGTGCGTGAAGATGTCTGTTGGGTGATCGAGCACCACGCATTATTTCAAACTTTTTATTATGGTGAACATCTAGGTTGGGATAAGTATGCGAGAGAAGCATACAAAGACCATCCTTGGTATCAGCTCACTGTAGATTTTTGTGAAAACTGGGATCAGTCATCATTTGATGAAAACTATCCTAGTGAGCCATTAGAGACTTTTATTCCAATAGTTGAGCGCGTATTTAATCGTGAACCATACTGGTTCCAAAACAAAAACTAAGATCGTTGGTTGTCCAAGTTTTATGCTAGTAGTTCCTCTGAAGATGGGGTTGGCCAATAAAATGTAACTTCGGTTATCTTTTATTGGCCTTTTTTGATTGTTCAGCGTTTGCTCTGAAGCATATAGATCACATTAGTTATAAAGAAGTCTGAGGGTTTATATGAATAATACTCATCTACATCCATCAATTTTAAAAGATGGCCCTATTTCAATCGGTTTCGTCTTAGCACCAAACTTTACACTCAGTGCATTTTCAAATTTTTTAGATGCAATAAGACTCGCGGCTGATGATGGGGACCTGAGTCGGCCAATTTTTTTTAGTTGGGATGTGATTAGTCACGACTATCAGCCGATTAAATCAAGTTGCAATATTAAGGTCGTTCCGACGCGGACTATTTATGACCGCAAACATTACGACTACATCGTGGTTGTTGGTGGGTTACTCCAAAATAATCAAAAGCTACCCAACCAGTCTATTGAGTTTTTGCTTGAAGCGGCAAAGGCTAAAACAACCTTGATTGGTATTTGTACTGGAACATTCATTTTAGCTAGAGCAGGGCTGCTCAAAACTTCAAAGGTTTGTATCAGCTGGTTTCATCATGATCAGTTCATTAACGAATTCCCAAAAATCAAGGCAAACGCTGATAGTTTATTCACGATAGATAATCAATTTATCACTTGCTCTGGAGGGATTGGTGCTCTGCATTTAGCGGCACATCTTATCGAACGACATAGAGGAAAATACGAAGCAGTTCAATCTTTGCGGATTCTGCAATCTGATTTTCCATTGCCTGCTCAATCTTTACAGCCTCCACCAACAACACTGACCAGCGCTAGAAGTGCAAAAGTGAAAAAGGCCATTCTATTTATTGAAAAAAATATCAGAAATCCTTTAACGGTTGCGTCAATTGCCTCAAATCTAAATGTCAGCACACGTCATTTGGAACGACTATTTATGAAAGAGCTTGGTGTAAGTCCAACACGTTTGTACCTGAAATTGCGGCTTGCACATGCAAACAAATTAATTAGGCAATCCACTTATAGTATTTCTTATGTCGCCTCAGAATGTGGCTTCATCGATCTTTCGCATTTTTGTAGATCATTTAAAGATGAGTTTGGTATCACTGCATCTACAGCAAGAGAGCAATATTCAATGCATTCAGTACGAATAAATGGGGTGTTAGTCCAATGAGAGCAAACCAGATTTCACTAGGATTTATTCTCTCCCCTGAATTTACGCTCAGTGCATTTTCCAATTTTTTAGATGCTTTTAGGTTGGCCTCTGATGATGGCGATGCGAGTAGGCAGATTCGATTTAGATGGGATGTTATCTCGCCAAATGGCCAGTTTATTCGATCAAGTACAGGGATTGAGGTATTACCTACCGCAAAGTTAAGTAAGGATGTTCATTACGATTATTTAATTGTAGTTGGAGGTGTTCTGCGTGGACACTTGGTATTGGATGAAGAGGTTCGACAATTTATAAATTATCACTGTCAAAAAAATACAAAAGTGGTTGCATTATGCACTGGCACATTTTTGTTGGCGAAAGAGGGGTTGCTCAACCATAAAAATGTTAGTGTAAATTGGTTTCATATAAATCATTTCAAGCATGAGTTTCCACTGGTCAATGCAAGCTGTGAAGAATTATATATTCAGGATAGAAACATCTTTTCTTGTGCTGGCGGTGTCGGCGTTGCGCAATTAGCGGCTCATCTCATCGCGAAGCACTATGGCAATGAAGTCGCTGAAAAGTCTTTAAGAATTATGATGGATGATGTGAAAACCGGGGAAAAAAATAAACAGCCATATCCTGTTTTAGTTCATCGAGTCACGAATCCCTATGTAAAGGCGGCGATGAGTATTATTGAGAAAAATCTAAAAGATCCGTTACCTATTGATGCGATCGCAAAGCGGATTAACTTAAGTACACGGCAGCTTGAGAGGCTATTTTTAGCTGAAACGAATATAAGTCCTACCGCGTATGCCATTAAGGCACGATTAAACTTAGCACTAAAATACTTACTAAATACAGACTATGCTGTAGGACACATTGCTAACGAAACGGGGTTTATTTCAAGCTCGCATTTTTCTAAGGTGTTCAGAAAAGAATATAAGCTTTCAGCAACTGCGATGCGTAAACAGGTGGTCAAAAGAGATTAATTGCAGGGCAGGCAATATTCTTGCTCTGCTAATCAGGTTGTACATTATCCCCTGACGAACGCTAGAATTCTTAATAATGATCCTTTTCTATTTTCTTAGACAGAATGATCGAGGTCGTTGTTCGTTCAATACCATCGATTAGGCCAATTTCTTCTAGAATTGTATTGAGGCGTTCTGGTGTTGCAGCCTTTAACAGTAAAACATTATCAAATTCGCCGCTGACTGCATATAGCAGCCGAACTTCAGCAATTTTTATTAATTTTGCTTCCACTTCCCTAATCAGTTTAGGAGTGATGATGACGCCAACAAAAGCTTGGATGTAACTATCAGCTGCCTCTTTGCCTAACCTAATGCTATATCCTTTGATGACCTGATTGGCTTCTAGTCTCGAAATACGGGCTATCACTGTTGTTCTGGCAATGCTTAATTTTCGAGCTAAAACAGCTACAGACTCTCGTCCATTTTCCTGGAGGAGTTGGATAAGTTTGGTATCAATAGCATCTAGTTGGTCGAGTCTTGCGAACTTCATCAGTATTTTCTTCAATATGCTTAGCATCTAAACTAAGGAGCAAATATAAGCAGACTCATCTTCTTGCAAGTCTGGCGGAATTTATTTGATATAGAATGTATGAAATTATCGACATAAAGTCGAGTTTTATTACATATTTTTGATGAATTATCACTACAAATTGTAAGTGCATACCCTTATGCTTTCTCAAGGTATCTATCTGTCTTGGGTATCATCCCTTAACAACATAAGATGGGAAACAGAAGGGGCTATAAATGATTAATCATGTAGGTGGTTATGTATCTTTAATTGGGATACCGCTAGATTTTAATTCTTCCTATTTACAAGGTGCCGCAGAGGCACCTGATGTAATCCGTCGCGCGCTTGCTTGTGATTCGAGTAACTGGTGGAGTGAGCAAGGTGTCAATCTAGGGAAGAGTGGATTGATTGTTGATGAAGGGAATCTTGCCATTTCATCCGAGCATGAATCTGATGCCTTCGAATTAATTGTGAGTAGCGTAGATAAGATTTTATCAAGAAAGGTGCCCCTAATTTCACTAGGTGGTGATCATTCTATTTCTTATCCAATCTTACGAGCATTTAAAAAACATTATGATCAATTAACTGTTATTCATTTTGACGCGCATCCAGATCTATATGATGAGTTACTCGACAACCGCTGGTCACATGCAAGTCCATTTGCAAGGGTAATGGAGGAAGGACTTGCATCAAGATTAATTCAAGTTGGGATTCGTACTCTTACGGGGCACCAGCATGAGCAAGCAGAAAAGTTTGGCGTAGAAATTTTTCAGATGACAAATTGGGAGCAATTTTTAGACTTGGATATTAGTGGAGCTGTTTATATAACTATTGATCTTGATGTTTTAGATCCCGCATTTGCGCCAGGCATATCTCATTATGAACCCGGTGGAATGAGCGTAAGAGAACTCATCCGTTGCTTACATGCGATTAGGGCGCCAATCGTCGGGGCAGATATTGTTGAGTTTAATCCGGCACGAGATTATCAGGGCCAGACAGCGATGGTTGGCGCTAAGTTATTGAAAGAAGTTGCAGCAGGAATTCTATCAAATGCAACAACTGACAAGCGGCAATGCTCATCACGAAAATGAGGAATAGGGTGTTAGGCAGTGTTTCCCGTTCTTGTTTGGCACCCCTCCAAAATGTTTTAACGAAGTAGTCATTATTTTTCAGCTAACAACTTCTTATTTATCATTTATCTGCGCATAACTTTCTTATATGGCTCTGACTTGCTTCATATCTAGAGCCGCCTTCCTGTTCGTTGGTCTAGCGTATCTATTCTTATCAGTTTCACTACGACGCTTAGGTATATGCATTACTTTGCTTATAAAATAATGTATACAATTTATCCGTTATAAAAATAAAATGCACTTGGTTTTTAATTTAAAAAATATGATATATTATTTTTTGTAAAGTTGGTTCTAGATTCAATAAAGTGTGCGTACAGTTGTACGCTTTGGTTTCAAAAGATTTACCTAGCTGCTTTTACATAGAACGAAGCAAAAGTGGATGGCAGAAATTACGATCAGACAGAATAGGTTATAAAAAAACTAAAAAAGAGGGAGGCAACATGCTTAAACAATCAAGAATTGCAGTGCGTTTAACCTATGCTTTTGCGGTAGTTTTATTGACACTCATTTGTATTGTGGCAGTAAGCATGTGGAATCAGTTATCCCTTAATCAAGAACTAAAGGACGCAGCAATTAGAAGCAATGAAGCAAAAGTGCTATCTGATTTTAAGGCTGAGATACTAAGTTTTGATGCATCAGCGCACAACCTAGTTACCGCAACCAATATGGACTTTATCTCGAATGGTAGGCAACAGTTAGAGGCAAGTTATCTTAGATTGCAGAAACTCTTAACCGTTCTTCCAAAAGAGTCGTTGGCTAAAATCCAACCTCCATCTCTAGTGCTTATTAAACAAGCAAAAGAAATCATCCAGATGATGAGTACCTATCATCTACCTGATGCGAATGTTACCTATCAATTTCAAATTCAACCATCCGTGAAAACTTTGCTGGATGAAATTAATGTAATTCGTGCAAAAAAATCTACTGCAATTCTTCAAAGTTCGAAAAAAGCTGATGAAAAATTTAAATTTGATATTTTCATGTTGCTTGGGGCAAGTTTATTTGCAATTTTGATCAGTCTATTTGTTGGTTATAGGGTAACAAAAAGCATCATTTCCCCGTTGAATCATGCCGTTGAGATAGCAAATGAAGTCGCTGCGGGTAATCTCAATCTGCACTTTCAATCGAATAGTAATGATGAAACGGGACAATTATTGACCGCACTTGGCCAAATGGTAGAAAAGCTTTCTGGTGCCGTTGCCTTAGTTCGAGTCGCCGCAAGTCATGTTGATGAATCCTCAAAAAATCTAATCAATTCATCTGGAGCGTTAGATCAAAATGCTGGAAATCAAGCAAATGCAATCGGCTTAATTTCCGTACAAATTCAACAAATGAATGCCAATGCAAGTCAGTTGGCGTCTGTTGCGACTGAGTTAGCGCGAACCGCTGCTGGTAGTTTGCAATCTACTAAAAGTGGAGATCAACGAATGCAGGATTTAAATCAAGATTTGGCGATATTAAAAAATGTTGTAAATGAAATGAGCGAGTGTATTCAAAGGTTTGTCGAGCGTACGTTGGTCATTACTAATATGACAAAAGAAGTGAGAGAGATCGCAGAGCAAACGAATTTATTAGCTTTAAATGCCGCGATTGAGGCAGCAAGGGCAGGGGAACAAGGCCGAGGTTTTGCTGTTGTGGCGGATGAAGTGCGTAAGCTGGCAGAGAAGTCATCTAGTTCCGCTAATAATATTGACCGTATTACTCAGGAACTTGCTTCGCAATATGACAAGGTAGAAGAGGTTTCTGAAAAAGGACGCAAGATTATTTCGAATATCGATAGCTCTTCTAAAACAGTTATTCATGCTTTGGAAGAAACCACTAAGTCTGCATTAGAAACTAATCAATCGACAGACCAAATTAATACAGCTGTAAATGAGCAAAGTGAAGTGTGTGAAAAGTTAGTATCAGATATGAATCAGATTAAATTAATGGCAGATAACAGCACAGTTGCTGCCAGTAACACACGTGAGCAATCAGTGACTTTAGCTAAAGTTGCTGATCAACTAGGTGGTGCAGTTTCTCAATTTCGATTAGCAAGTTAATTGTTTTAATAATTATAAAAACACCTAGATTAACATCAGGATATAAAAGATGAAAAAGATATTCTTTATTATTTTAAGTATTTTACCTATTTTTTCGCATTCAGAAATATTGAAAATTGGAATTCAAGGTGAGTTCCCACCATTTGATTATGTTGAGAATAATCAATTAAAGGGTTTTAATGTCGATTTTGCAAAACGCATATGTGAAATTATCAATGCTAAATGCCAACTAAAGCAAGTTCCATGGGTAAATATGATTAAATCTGTTGAGAATGGAGATATTGATGTTGCTGTTTCATTGATCTCAATAACAGAGGAAAGAAAGAAGCTAATATTATTTAGTCATCCCTATACCCATTTGGCCGCAAGTTTTGCAGCCAAGAAGAAGCAGTTTCTGTCTACTTATATCACGCAAATGGATCTAAAAGATAAGGTAGTTGCTTACCAGAGTGGCACTATTTATGAAAAGATTGTCAAAGAGCGTTTTCCGACAATCAAATCGGTTGGGTTTAATACTCAGAAAGAGTTATACGCTGCTTTAGCTGAGAGCCGTGTTGATGCCATCTTCAATGATATGGTTTCAACTTATGAAGGCTTCTTAAAGACAAGTGCGGGTAAAAACTTTGAGTTTATAGGTTCACCTGTTCGTGATAAAAAAATCCAAGGTGATGGTGAGGGAGTCGCTGTAAACCTAAAAAATGTTACTTTAATAAATAGAATTAACAAAGCAATTGATCAGATTCAGGCTAGTGGTGAATACGACCAAATGTCTTATAAATATTTTATATTTAGCATTAAATAGCTGATAATTTGCTAGTTATAAAAAATAATACAATGCTTGTTTTTCAATATTTATTAACACGCATATGTTAGATAGCCCGACCATTATTCGAGTCATATCTGAGGGGATGAAATAAACCTAACCTGCCTTTCATCTCTAGGCGTTATGCCAAAGTTCATTTTATATGCACTTGAAAAGTGTGGGCCGCTAGAAAAACCGCATATTAAGCCAATCTGTACGATAGACTTACTTGTCGTTAACAAAAGATGCCGTGCACGATTGAGTCTTAGGTCTAGATAATATTTAGAAGGAACACAGTTTAAGTATTGCTTAAAGAGTCTTTCTAATTGTCGTTTAGAAAGTCCAACATAGGTGGCGATGTCTAAAGTGGTGAGTGGTTCTTCTAAATTGGCTTCCATTAGCATGACTGCCTCTGTCAGCTTAGGCTGAGTTGGTCCAATAATATTTTGCAGAGGAATACGCTGTTTTTCATTTTTATCTCTAATTCGCTCAATGCACAGTTGTTCGGCTACTTTTCCAGCTAGTTCGCTGCTAAATTGAATATGAATGAGATGCAGTAGCAGGTCGAGGCTGCAGGAGCCGCCTGCACAAGTCATTCTCTGATTGTCAATTTCATACAAACTAGACGTGACTATAATTTTGTTGAATTCTTCACAGAACCTTTCTTGTTCTGTCCAATGAATGGTTGCTCGGCACTGATCCAATACCCCCGCTTTTGCTAGCCACCAAGAGCCAAGATGAATGCCGCAAAGGATTTTTTCTTGTTTAGCGATTTGCCCGATGAAACTGGTAATTAAATGGTCATTTCTGCTGATAGAAATATCTTCTGCAAGCACAAACAAAATATCTACTAGTGGACTATTTTTGATGCTGAAATCAACATTCCATACGTTTCCCCCATGTAGTTGTACAGCTTCTCCATCGGTTGAAATTGTAAAGTAATCACACTGTCTCCTTCCGCTTAGTCGATTGATGCGGGAGAGTGGTTCGGTGATTGCCGCAATTTCAAATAGCGAACAAGGTGGCAGTAATAAAATACCAATTTTCAGTGGGGAATTGGGTTCAAGCGCGTTCATTGTTGATCGTAGCGTCACAGTTTTCGAGCATTTGGAAGAATCCAAATGCTCTTTAGCGTTATTTCAGGCTGCCAGATAAAAATTGTTTTAGTCTGTCGCTTCTTGTGTTTTCAAAAACTGCAGCAGGACTGCCTTCTTCTTCAATTTTGCCTTGATGTAAAAAGATCACGTGATTGGAAACATTCTTGGCAAACCCCATCTCATGCGTCACAACGATCATGGTTCGACCTTCTTCTGCAAGGTTCTGCATGACCTTAAGCACTTCACCAACTAATTCAGGGTCGAGTGCCGAGGTTGGTTCATCGAACAACATCACTTCTGGTTCCATCGCTAATGCTCTAGCGATAGCAACCCGTTGCTGTTGACCTCCAGACATATGTGCTGGAAACTTATTTTCCGCATCTTTTAGACCGACTTTGTCTAAATATTTTCTAGCATTAGTGATTGCAAGTTCTTTGGGAATGCCTAGCACATGCACGGGGCCTTCAATGATATTTTCTAAGACGGTCATATGAGACCAAAGGTTAAAGTGCTGAAATACCATGGCTAATTTTGTGCGGACTTTTTGCAATTGCGCAGCATTAGATGCGCGTAAATCGCCATTTTTATCTAGGCTAGTGGCGATACTTTCCCCATTTACTTCAATGCTGCCTGCACTGGGTTGTTCCAGAAAATTGATGCATCTTAAGAATGTGCTTTTCCCAGAACCTGAAGAACCGATGATGCTAATTACATCTCCTCTTTTCGCACGCAAAGAAACGCCTTTCAGCACCTCATGATTTCCATACTTTTTATGAAGATCGTTCACTTTTAACTTGTATGTCATGTCTAACCTCTATCTATATATTATTAGGTGATGATTTATTTGGCTTTTCGGGGGGCGAGATGAGCTAAAAATCTACGTTCTGCATGCCGAAATAGAAAAACGATACTAAAAGTAACTACAAGGTATAAAAGTGCGGCAAGGCCAAATGCTTCGAACGAACGGTATGTCGCTGCATTTGCATCTCGAGCTACTTTTAACAAGTCTGGTACGGTCGCGGTGAATGCAATTGGTGTGGAATGCAACATGAAAATGACTTCGTTGCTGTAGGCGGGTAATGCTCGTCTTAGCGCAGAAGGTAAGATAATTCTTCGATACGCATTAAATTTAGACATGCCATAAGACATTGCTGCTTCAACTTCCCCGTAAGGCGTTGCTTTAATAGCTCCTGCAAATATCTCGGTTGTGTACGCGCAAGTATTCAGGACAAATGCCAAAATAGTGCAATTAAAACCACTTCTAAAGAATGCATCTAAATGCACATTTCCTTTAACAAACGCTAAACCATACAAGCCAGAGTAAATTAAGAGTAATTGCACATACAGTGGCGTTCCCCGAAAGATGTATGTGTATAACCATACTGGTTTTGAAAGCCACCATTGCTTAGATACTCTGGCCACTGCAAGTGGAATTGAGCAGATGAAGCCAAAGAAAATAGACAGAATAAGCAGCCACATCGTGACCGCTAGGCCCGTCAATTGGCTGCCATCCGTCCAGAGATATGTCTGCCAATAGCTTGAGATAATTTCTAATAATGGGGAAATCATAGATTTGCTCCTCGAGTCCCAACTGAATACTTTTTATCAAGGAGACGTAAAATCAAATTCGATAGGGTGGTTAAGAGTAGATAGATTGCTGCCGTGATTAAGGTAAAGAAGAACATATGAAAAGTTGCTTTACCGGCATCTGATGCGAGTTTGACGACATCGGCTAGTCCGATGATGGAAACAAGGGCGGTGCTTTTTAGCAATACTTGCCAATTATTCCCAATCCCAGGCAAGGCAAAACGCATCATTAATGGGAACATGATCCGCCAGAATACTTTTTGACGACTCATCCCAAATGCTTGTCCCGCTTCGATTTGGCCTTTTTGAATCGATAAGAAAGCACCTCTGAACGTTTCAGTAAAATAGGCGCCATAAATAAAGCCAATAGTAATCACCCCAGCCATGAAAGGGTTGATGTCAATTTGCTTCATTCCCAGCCAACTAGTGAAGTGATTCAACCAAATTTGACCGCTGTAAAACAGTAAGAGCATCAATACTAGATCTGGAATTCCTCTAACTACCGTTGTATAGAAATAACCTAGACTTCTCATCATGCGGTTTGAAGAGGTTTTTGCTAGTGCACCTCCTAACCCAATGACAAATGCAACCATCAAAGACAAAGCAGATAACGAAATTGTTAGCTTTGTCCCCTCCCATAACAAACTGCTATAGCCATATAGAAACATTCTTGTTTTTCCTCTTTTCCACTTCTAGTTATTAACCACTGTTTGTGTACTAAAATATACGATATAGACAAAGAGTCTATGATGTCAATCAATAGTTGCCGCTAAGTTTGGTGATGCAATTAGCCATTTTTCGTTTTGCTAGCGTTCGGTGATCTGAAAAAAACTTCTTAAAGCCGACTGGTTTTCTCAAACATAAATCTGTTGACACGAAATATACTAAAAGTCTATATTGGATTTAAATGTATGTTTTTGAGGTTGAGAAATGGCTTATCGATCTAAAAGTATTCAACTCCCCGCAGTAGCGCCAGGTGCAAGCTATTTTCTTAAGCTGCATGAATTTATTGGTACCAGAACGCTTAAAAGTGCCTACATTCATGCGGGTATTCATGCTGATGAACATCCTGGCTTATTGGTAATGAATCATCTTGGCAACTTGCTAAATGAACTGGACAAGCAAAATAAAATCTTGGGCCGGATCGTTTTAGTGCCATTTGCTAATCCAATTGGGATGGCGCAGAAGATATTTGGGCACGTAGTTGGAAGGTTTAATCTCGATAACGGCGAGAACTTTAATCGTAACTACCCCTGTATTTACGACAAGGTCTCTAAAGAGCTGACCAAAATTGCATTTGAGTGGAACGATATAGCTGGTTTTAAAGAATGGTTCATTAGCTTATTAGACCAAGAAGGGACTCTTGATCCTGTCGCCGCAAATAAACTTGAACTGCTAAAAGAGGCTTTTAGACATGACATTGTGTTAGATCTTCATTGCGACACAGGAAGTATCCTGCATATTTATAGTGCAACTGATCAACAGGAGCGTGCAGAACGACTCGCCTCTTGTGTCAACGTAAAAACCGTCTTCCTTGAAGAGGAGGCCGGTGGAAAACCGTTTGATGAAAGTTATGCAAAACCATGGAAACTGCTTCGCAGAGCGGGTTTAGTAGATGAACAGCATCAAGGCTTCTCTGCAACCATTGAGTTACGTGGTCAAACAGATGTTTCTGATGCACAAGCGCTTGAAGACGCCTATGGAATCATTCGATTCTTAATTGCAGAGGGCATTCTGAGTAAAGACGCGCTTCCTCCATCAAAATTAATCAAGCCTGAAACCCCTGTAAAGATTTATCCCCTAGAAGGGGTTGCACACATTATTGCGCCAGCAACTGGAGTATTGGTATTCCATAAAAAGCTTGGTGAATTAGTTTCTGCACAAGCATTGATTGGAGAGGTAATCCCCATCGACGGAGGGATTGATGCTAAGCGGATCCCAATTTTTAGCCAAACATCAGGAATCATTGTTGTCCAACATCATATTAAGTTGGTCAGAGTGGGACAGCGAATTGCACTAGTCGCTGGAGAGCAGCCGCTTACTAATCGTGTTACGGGTAAGTTGTTGCACAATTTTTAATGCTTTTTAAGTTGAGTGGGAGAGTTGTAAATGAAAAAGCTGTTTTTACTTTGTCTACTAGGCTATTCGTTTGGCAGTAATGCAGATGCGATCAAAGAAATTCGATTTGGGGTAGAGGCTGCGTATCCCCCGTTTGAATTTAAAGATGCGCAAGGTAAGTTGACTGGTTTTGATATTGAACTAGGAAATGCATTATGTGCAGAGTTAAAAGCGAAATGTACATGGGTAGAAAGCCCGTTTGATGGACTCATTCCTGCGTTACAAGCAAAAAAATTTGATGCGATTAATTCTGCCATCAGTATCACCGAAAAAAGAAAAAAAGTAGTTAACTTCACCAATCCTTTGTATCACAGCCCGACTTATTTGGTTGCCCCAAAGGGGAGTGCGCTAACACCAACCGCTGCAGCATTAAAGGGCAAAGTCATTGGTGTACTTAGAGGTTCTATCCAAGAAGATTTTGCCAATCAGCGTCTGAAAACAAATGGTGTGCAGGTGCAATCGTATGAAGACCAAAATGTCGCATTTAATGATTTAGCGAGTGGACGTTTAGATGGAACGATTGTAGAAGCCAGTACCGCAATGGATGGCTTTATCAAAAAGCCAGAAGGGAAGGGCTTTTCTTTTGCTGGCCCAGCAGTAAAAGATCCGCTGCTTGGCGTTGGGATCGGCATTGCTGTTCGCAAAGAAGACGTGCAGTTAACGCAAGCATTGAATAGTGCGTTTGAGCAGGTAAAGAAAAAAGGTACGTTCCAGAAATTGATGAAAAAGTACTTTGATTACAACATCGCCATTAACTAATTGATAAATAGGGCAGGCTAACTGCCTGCCAAATGAAATGGACATCATTGTGAAGTCAAATTTGATACCTATTTTAGATCGAAATGCCGTTTCTGAGTTTCTACCTAAGTTAAAAACAAGAGATGTGCTTTGGAATATGTTCAGTGATCTGGCTGAAGGCTTAGCGGTACAACCTTCCCAAACGCTTACCTTGTTTCCAAATAATTCAGGTGATTTTATTTCGTATGCTGGCGTCATGTCATCTGGGCAATCTTTTGGTGTTAAGTTATCCCCTTATATTCCAACAGAGGGACGCCCGATTGTCACTGCGTGGACAATGTTAATGTCTATGCAAACTGGTGAGCCGCTTTTACTGTGTGACTCTGGATTGTTAACGATTGAAAGAACGGCTGCCACAACTGCAATAGCGGTTGAGTTGCTTGCACCTGAACAAAGTGAATGCTTAGCAGTGATTGGTCTAGGTGCGGTTGGGCTTGCGCACTTAAGACATGTTTTAACGTTACATGGGTGGAAAGAGATTCGTGTTTTTGCAGCAGATGTTGCAACTTGGACAGAACAGCGTATATCTGAAGTAAAAGCAATGGATTCACGTATTAGGTTTGCGAACAGTGCGGAAGAGGCCATTCAGAACGCTGATGTGGTGATGCTTTGCACGTCATCTGCAAAACCGGTCATTCCATTTGATCATCTAAAATCTACATGTTTAGTGACATCTATTAGTACAAACGCACCTAGGGCTCATGAAATTTCTCCCCATGCACTGCCTTTGATGGATGTTTATTGTGATTACAAGGAAACAACGCCCTCAAGTGCCGGTGAAATGCAAATTGCCGCTGAAATGCATCAATGGTCGAAGAGCCAGATTCTTGGCGATTTACCGGGATTAGTTTCTGGCAGAGATCGACGACCATCATTTGATAAACCGGTTTTCTTCCGCTCCATCGGTTTAGGTCTAGAAGATGTGGCCATTGCTTACGCTTTGCACCAAGAAATCGTAGCTAACTAAATTTATATCTAAAAATAATATCGGAGAACAGAAATGAGAATTCGTGCTTTTGGTGTAGAACAATGGATGAATGAGTTCGAAACAAAATGTGATTTTAACCTTGCTGAAACGTGTGTTGAGTCGATTACGATCGATGAACTTGTTACCATGGCCGGCAAAAAAGAGTGTTTGCTTGATGAGATCTTGCCACTAAAGATGACGTATGGCGCAATTGAAGGATCTGATCGTTTAAGAAACGCTGTTGCTGGTTTGTATCAGAAACAACGCAAAGAAAATATTCTTATCACGCATGGCGCGATCGGCGCTAACGCACTGGTTTATGAAACGCTAGTTGAACCAAATGATAGAGTGGTTTCTGTATTACCAACCTATCAGCAACACTATTCAATCCCTGAAAGTTACGGTGCAGAAGTAAAGATTCTTCCTCTAAGAGAAGAAAATCAGTTTCTGCCAGATCTAGCAGAGTTGCGTGCTTTGGTGAACGACAATACTAGGTTAATCGCGATTAATAACCCTAATAACCCAACTGGTTCCTTGATGGATCAAGCATTTCTGTTAGATGTAATAGAAATTGCGCGAAGTGTTGATGCTTATATTCTAAGTGATGAAGTGTATCGCGGGACAGATCAGCATGGTAATGGCTATACCGCTTCTATTGCTGACTTATACGAAAAAGGGATTAGTACAGCGAGTATGTCTAAGACGTATTCATTAGCTGGTTTACGCTTAGGCTGGATTGCAGGTCCAGTTGAATTATTAAAGAAAGTCGAGATTCATAGAGACTACAACACAATTAGTGTGGGTGTTCTTGATGATTACTTTGCCTCTCTAGCACTTGAAAATCGCGACAAAATTCTGGCTAGAAATCATAAAATCTTGCGCGAAAATCTAGCTTTGTTGGATGAATGGGTATCCAAAGAACCTAAGATTAGCTACATCAAGCCAAAGGCTGGAACAACCGCATTATTAAAGTATGATTTTGATATGCCATCGAGAGAGTTGTGTATCGATTTATTAAAAGCCACAGGGGTGATGTTTACGCCAGGAAGCGCGCTAGATATGGAAGGCTATTTAAGGATTGGTTATGCAAATAACCCACAAACACTGAGAAAAGGTTTGGAACTTGTGTCATCATATTTAGCTAAATTAGATAAATAAGTCCAAATCCAAAAAGGGGCAGACGTGAAAAACGACGGTAGCAAAACTAAGAATGAGTTGTTGGAGACCTATATTCCGATTGCAGACGCAATTTCATCTCTTTTTTTTCCTAATGTAGAAGTCGTGCTTCATGATCTTGCCTCTCAAGAGGTTGTGTACATATCTAATAATTTATCAAAGCGAAAGATAGGTGACCCGGCAGGGTTAGATGCGATTGGCTTTACACCAGATGCTAAGGTGATAGGTCCTTATGAAAAGCTAAACTGGGATGGAAAGAAAATCCGATCCGTTAGCGTTGTTGCAAGAAATGCCAATGCAGAGCCCAAGTTACTGATCTGCATTAATATGAATGTCTCTGTCTTTGAAGAGGCGAGAAATGCGTTAGATCTCTTCTTATCGATTACAAAGGTACAACCGCAGCCAGAAAGCTTGTTCAAAGATGATTGGCAAGAACGCATCAACACGTTCTTACATCACTGGTTAAAAGAAAATCAATCTTCCTTATCTACTCTTTCCCAAGCTCAAAAGCGCGAATTGGTTTCTGCTTTATATGCAGAGGGCGCATTTCACGCTAAACATTCGGCTGAATACATCGCCAATGTCTTATCTCTTGGGCGCGCCACAATCTTCAAATACTTAAAAGCACTTAGAGCCCCATCAGGTCGATAACTTATTGGGGGAATTTATAAATCACCTCTTAACATCGCTTCACCCGTACGCGGGTTGGTGAGTGTGACATTTTCTAATGCGCTGATCGTCCATATCCCATTGCGGCTTGCTAATACAGCCAATACAAGTGTATCCATTGTGTGAGGTCCGGCTGGGTGCGCCAAACCAACCGTTAAACGGCTCCAGAAATGCACGACAGCCACTTCTTCCACTATCTCTTCAACATCAATCAATTCATTGCTAAGTGTTGAGTCGCTATAGATTGTTTCGTGTATAGGTGCGTGCATCTCGATAATTTGGTCAACCCCATGCACATAGCGACCAAACCGATTAACGAACGAAGCCGTTTTGGAAAACAGTGCGCCGAAGGCCTGCATATCATGTAAATTCCACGCCGCTTCTAAACGGCTTACTACTTCAATGGGTTGGTCCATTCCATGAGCTTTCTCTACTTCTTTAAATACAATGCTTGATGCTACATCAGTCGATGTCTCGCTGTGCGCGATTGATAGTTCTGATGAAGGTCTATTCTGGTTTCCTATTTTAAGCACATAAAAACCACCGTGTAATCCGGATGATTCGTTTGGTTCTTGAGTATGCGTTAGGAAACTAGTTTAAACATGGTTAAAGAAAAAATATGTAAAACATTTTATCTATAAAAATAATATGCACTAAATTATTTTTGTGATAAAGTTTGCGTGTCGATAATATTTTTCTGGTGAAAAAAATGATGGATCAAAGTAAGGCTGCTGGAAATTACATCCTGATGGTGAGTTGCAAAGGGACTTATGGAATTGTTGCTGCAATCGGTAACTTTTTAGCAGACAGAGGTTGTTACATCACATCTATGTCTCAGTTCGATGATGAACAAACTGATATGTATTTCTCTCGTGTGACATTTACTACGAATCCAGAGAGAGGGCCGTCTTTACAAGAACTAAGAGAAGCATTCAAAGCAACAGCAAAAACTTTTGGAATGGAATGGCAGATCTATGATCCTAGTGAACGTCCAAAAGTCTTGATCATGGTCTCTAAATTTGACCATTGTTTGGAAGATTTATTTTATCGGCAAAAAACAGGTGAATTAAAAATTGAAGTGACAGCTGTTGTTTCAAATCACCTGGATATGAAAGCATTTGTAGAAAGTAATGGCGTTAAATTTCATTATCTTCCGGTCACAAGTGAGACTAAAGCAGAGCAAGAGCAAAAGCTGTTGAGCATTGTTGAAGAGACTAATAGTGAACTTGTTGTATTAGCTCGCTATATGCAAATTCTATCAAATGACCTATGCAAAAAACTTTCAGGCAAGGCGATTAATATTCATCACTCATTCTTACCTGGCTTTAAAGGGGCGAAGCCATACCACCAGGCATATGACCGAGGTGTTAAATTAATTGGTGCAACTGCTCATTATGTAACTGCTGATCTTGATGAAGGTCCAATTATTGAGCAAGTGGTTGAGCGTGTTGATCATGCATTTCTGCCGGAGGATCTAGTTGCTGCTGGCCGAGATTCCGAAAGATTGGCGCTAGCTCGCGCTGTTAAATCTCATATAGAAAGACGTGTATTTTTAAATGGTCATCGAACCATTGTCTTTAGATAGGAGGGCGTGATGCGTTCAATTGTTTTAGATGGCAAGTCTGTTGCGCAACAATTAGAGGTTTCACAAAAGGCTAAAGCTCAACAGATATTTGAACAATCAGGTATTAGACCTTCATTAGCCACAATTCTAGTGGGAAATGATCCTTCTTCTGCCATTTATGTGCAAATGAAAGTGAATGCATGCCATCGAGTGGGATTAGGTTCCAAAAAAGTCGTGTTGCCCCAAAGCACAACGACAGATGAATTGAAAAAGGTGATTCGAGCACTTAATGCTGATCCATCTGTTTGTGGAATTTTATTGCAGCATCCTGTACCAGATCAAATTGATGAACAAGCCTGTTTTGATGAAATTTCATTAGAAAATGATGTTGATGGCGTCACTTGTCATGGGTTTGGACGTATGAGTCTAGGGCGAAACGCGTATGGTTCGGCTACACCTACTGGCATTATGAAGTTGCTAAAAGCGTATGAAATTCAATTAGAAGGTTTAAACGCGGTAGTCGTTGGTAGAAGTTCCATTCTTGGTAAACCAATGTCTCAAATGTTACTTAGTGAAAATGCGACGGTAACAACTTGTCATTCAAGAACGAAGAATTTAGAAGAAATTATTCGAAATGCAGATTTGGTTGTAGGTGCCGTTGGTAAGCCAAATTTTATAAAAGATTCATGGATCAAAGATGGTGCGATAGTCATTGATGCTGGATACCATCCGCCTGGTATTGGCGATATTCAGATTGAATCGTTAAAAAATCGAAGCTTGGCATATACCCCTGTTCCTGGAGGGGTGGGTCCAATGACGATTGCGTCTTTGATAGACCAAACAATAGATTCTGCATTAAATCGGTTGATGAAATAACTTGAAATGATTAAGTGCGCGAAACATGTGTTGAGTGGTTTTTAAAAATTTCTCATATAAAAAAAATTAAATAAAATTTTTTATTTGAGAAACACGATTTTCTAACTGAGTGAACCTTAGTTGGGTAAGGCCCCTCTTTAGGGGTCTTTTTTTGTCCAAATATTTTGCGGAGAGTGGTTGATCATGAGTCGAGATCAAATGGAATACGATGTGGTGATTGTCGGCGGTGGGCCGGCAGGGCTTTCCGCTAGTATACGTATTAAGCAAAAGGCCTTGGAAAATGGGGTAGACATTTCGGTGGCATTGCTAGAAAAAGGATCGGAAATAGGTGCTCATATCTTGTCCGGTGCCATCATGGACCCAATTGCATTGAATGAATTATTCCCTGATTGGAAAGAGCGAAAAGCCCCGCTTAATACGCCTGTTACGGAAGATAAGTTTCTTTTTCTAACGGAAGATGATTCTTACCGTGTGCCCAATTGGTTGCTGCCAAGTACTCTGCATAATGAAGGCAACTATATCATTAGCTTGGGTAATTTATGTCGTTGGTTGGCTGAGCAGGCTGAAGGGTTGGGCGTTGAGATTTTTCCTGGCTTTGTTGCTGCAGATGTCCTATTTGATAATGAAAAAGAGCGTGTCGTTGGTGTGGTAACCGGTGATATGGGAGTTGCAAAAGATGGAACGCAAACGGGGAATTACACCCCCGGTATTGAATTGCTTGCAAAGTACACCCTGTTTTCAGAAGGTTGCCGAGGACATCTTGGTAAAAAACTAATCCAACACTATGGATTAGATAAAGGAAAAGACCCACAAACATACAGTATTGGTATTAAAGAGCTTTGGGATATCTCGCCTGATAAGCATAGGGAAGGTCTTGCAGTCCATACCGCAGGATGGCCACTGCCAACTTCAGAGTATGGTGGCAGTTTCTTGTACCACGCAGAAAATAATCAAGTTGCAGTTGGCTTGGTGGTTGGTCTTGGTTATAAAAATCCACATCTTTCTCCCTTTGAAGAGTTTCAACGATTTAAACAACATCCTCATATCAAAGGATATTTTGAGGGTGGTCGCCGAGTTTCCTATGGTGCAAGGGCGATTGTGACCGGCGGGATTCAAGCTCAACCTAAATTAACTTTTCCTGGCGGCTGTTTGATTGGTGATGATGCGGGTTTTCTGAATGTGCCTCGAATTAAGGGAAGTCATGCTGCAATAAAAAGTGGCATGCTAGCAGCTGATTCAGTGATTCTGTCAATTATTGCTAAGTCCGATGATCTTTCCGGTTATACCTCAAAGTATGAAGAAAGCTGGCTTGCCGATGAGTTATATCGTGCCCGTAATTTTAAGCCGTGGATGAGTAAAGGGAGTTTGTTGCTAGGCACTTTGATGGGCGGATTTGACCAAAAAGTTCTGGCAGGGAAGGCTCCATGGACAATTCATAATCAGCAGGCAGATCATGCAAAGCTTAAAACTGCAACTGACTTTGAAAAAATCGATTATCCCAAACCTGATGGGAAAACATCATTTGACCGGTTGTCTTCTGTATTCCTTTCCAATACTAATCATGAAGAAAATCAGCCTTGCCATTTGCAGCTTAAAGATGCAGAGGTCCCTGTAGCGATTAACTGGCGTAAATATTTATCTCCTGAACAGCGGTATTGCCCCGCCGGTGTTTATGAAATGGTGGCTAGCCCTGATACGAGCGATGAGCCAATAAAGCTTCAGATTAACGCTCAGAATTGCCTCCACTGTAAAACCTGTGACATTAAAGACCCTACGCAAAATATAACGTGGGTGCCTCCAGAGGGTGGTGGTGGGCCTAACTACCCAAACATGTAATAAATTTTCTTACAAAATAATATTTAACAATTATTTTTTTATAAGAAAAAATGTGTTTTAATTAGTACATGTGCAGATACAACGTATCTGCTTTCCAAACTGGAGCCATGAATGAGCACAACTTTAAAATCACATGCAGATGTAGTAATTATTGGTGGGGGAATTGTCGGCGCATCAATTGCTTATCACCTTACAAAAATTGGCATCACTGACGTCACTTTGTTAGAGCGTAAGCAGTTAACTTGCGGTACCACTTGGCATGCTGCAGGATTGATTGGGCAACTTCGTGGTTCGCGCCGTATTACGGAACTAGCGAAATATACCTCTGATCTACTATATGAATTAGAGCGTGAAACAGGGCAGGCAACTGGATTCAAGCAAAATGGTTCAATTTCAGTTGCTCTGAATCATGAGCGTCTAGAAGAACTAAAACGTGGCGCATCAATGGCCAAAAACTTCGGCTTAGAAGTGGAAGTGATTACTCCATCAGAAATTAAAGCCATGTGGCCGTTGCTTGATCTCAACGGAGTGGTTGGTGGTGTTTTCTTACCTAAAGATGGTCAGGCAAACCCAACTGATATCACGCAGGCGTTTGCTAAAGGTGCACGCATGCGTGGTGCAACGATTCGTGAGCACATTAAGGTTGAAAAAATCTTAGTAGAAAATGGGCGCGCAGTCGGTGTTCGAACAAATGAAGGTGAGATTCGTGCCAATACCGTTGTACTTGCGGCTGGTATGTGGTCACGTGAATTAGCTGCTGATGTGGGTGTAACGATCCCTCTACATGCCGCTGAACATTTTTATGTGGTGACAGATCAAGTTGCTGGCATTCCATCCAATCTGCCTGTGGTTCGTGTTCCTGATGAATGTACCTACTACAAAGAAGATGCAGGGAAACTTCTGATTGGTGCATTTGAACCTGTTGCCAAGCCATGGGGTATGAATGGTATTTCTGAGAATTTCTGCTTCGATGCCTTACCAGATGATTTTGATCATTTCTCTCCAATTCTAGAAGATGCGATGGGACGAGTTCCTGTACTTGAAACAACAGGGATTAATACCTTCTTTAATGGTCCAGAAAGTTTTACTCCGGATGATCGCTATTTACTTGGCGAGACCGTAGAAGTTAAAGACTTATTCGTTGCATGTGGATTTAACTCTATTGGCATTCAGAGTTCAGGTGGGGCAGGGAAGGTACTTGCTGAATGGATTCGTGATCGCCGTGCTCCAGTTGATTTAGTCGATGTAGATGTTCGAAGAATGCACTCATTCCAGAACAATAAGACCTACTTGCATGACCGTACAGTTGAAACACTTGGCTTACTTTATGCAATGCACTGGCCATTCCGCCAGTATGAAACAGCTCGCGGTGTTAGAAAGTCACCTTTCTACGATCGATTAATTAGTGCTGGCGCCGTAATGGGTGAGGTAGCCGGTTGGGAACGTCCAAACTGGTATGCGCCAAATGGTGTAGAGCCTAAGTATGAATATAGTTGGGGTAAGCAGAATTGGTTTGAACATTCGGCAAAAGAATGTTTAGCAGTTAAAAATGATGTTGCCCTGTTCGATCAAACCTCATTCGCAAAATTTATCCTTGAAGGTAAAGATGCACTATCTGTACTGAATTATGTTTCGGTTTCTAATCTAGATGTTGCCATCGGCAAAATTGTTTACACGCAATGGCTGAATGAAAGTGGCGGTATTGAAGCAGATTTGACGATTACTCGTTTAGCAGAAGACCGCTTCATGATTGTTACTGCAGGTGCAACCCAAACGCGTGACTTTGCATGGCTAAAACGTCACATTCCAGATGGTGCTCATTGCTTCTTGATTGATATCACTTCTGGCTTGCCAATGTTGGGCATTATGGGACCGAAATCCAGAGCTTTATTAGAAAAGGTTTCTGGTGCTGACTTGTCAAATGAAGCCTTCCCATTCGGTACATCTCAAGAAATCGAAATTGGTTACTCAAAAGTAAGAGCAAGTCGAATTACCTATGTTGGTGAACTAGGTTGGGAAATCTATATTCCTGCCGAGTTTGCTCATAACGTCTTTGACACGATTGTTGAAGCAGGAAAAGCCTTTGGTCTGCAGTTTGCAGGTATGCATGCGATGAATAGTTGCCGAACTGAGAAGGGTTATCGCCACTGGGGGCACGATATTGTTATCGAAGATACGCCTTTGGAAGCTGGGCTTGGATTCTGCATTGCATGGGATAAGCCTGGTGGATTCATTGGTAAAGAAGTACTTGTGAAGCAAAAAGCTGCAGGTGTGCTGACTAAACGTTTAGTGCAAGTCATGCTGCTAGATAACAGCAAATTAATGTATCACGAAGAACCAATTTGGTTGGGTGACAAAATTGTCGGCTCTATTTCTTCGGGCATGTATGGACACAGACTAGATGCTTCATTAGGTATGGGGTATTTCCACAATGAAGAGGGAGTAACTGCTGATTGGTTGGCGAATAATCAATTCGAGGTAGAAATTGCATGGGAACGATTCCCAATCAAAGTAAGCCTTGTTCCATTCTATGATCCAAAAAATGAATTGATTAAGAGTTAATCGCATCGATCAATAGGAAAAAATCCAATAGGACGTGCTTACCGATACTGCAACGTATTTCGAGGATAGATCTCGTTGTGAACAAAGCGCTTGGATGCTAACAAGATTTAAGAACTCGAATAATCGGCCTATAAAAATAAGCACGTTCTAGATGGATTGATATTGGCATGAAATATCTCCTGCACTTTTTGCAGGTGAGCAAGCATTTAGCATCTTCGAAAGTTGGCGAATCGACGATGTGAAGTGGAAATCGAAATTAAAAAATGAGGATCCATGATGAAGGTTCTTGTGGCAGTAAAGCGGGTAGTTGATCCAAACGTAAATATCAGAGTGAAAGCGGATGGATCCGGTGTTGATATTGATAATGTGAAAATGTCTCCAAATCCATTTGATGAAACTGCAGTTGAGGCTGCGGTGCAATTAAAAGAAGCTGGAGTGGTTTCAGAAGTTGTTGTGGCTTCAATTGGATCACAGAAATCTCAGGATGTTATTCGCGCGGCACTGGCAATGGGGGCAGATAGAGGTATCCATGTTTCAACTGACGCGGATCTAGAGCCGTTGGCTATCGCGAAAGTTTTGAAACAGTTGGTGGAATTAGAGCAGCCAGACTTAGTATTTACAGGTAAACAAGCGATTGATGATGATAGTAACCAAACAGGTCAAATGCTTTCTGCTTTGCTTAACTGGAGCCAAGGAACCTTTACTTCAAAGTTATCTTTTGAAAATGATTGGGTGAATGTAACCCGTGAAGTGGATTCAGGACGAGAAACCATTGCGGTTAAATTACCTGCTGTACTGACTGTCGATTTACGTCTTAACTCTCCAAGATTTGCTTCCTTACCTGAGATTATGAAATCAAAAAAGAAGCCAGTCGAAACAAAAGAGCTAACTAGTTTTGATCTTCAATTGGATTCTAGATTCAAAGTACAGTTGGTATCTGCCCCTGAAACTAGAAATCAAGGCATCAAGGTGACTTCTGTGGATGAGTTGATTGCTGCCGCTAAACTAACAGCGAAAGGAAATTGAAAATGGCTGTATTAGTTATTGCCGATCATAACAATGTCGAGCTAAATGCGGCAACGAGAAATGCAGTCACTGCTGCACTTGAACTATCAAGCAATGTTTCCGTGTTAGTAACAGGTTATCAATGCCAAGCAGTTGTCGATCAAGTTGCAAAAATTGAAGGTGTTGGCCAAGTGCTTGTTGCCTCTCATCCTAGTCAGCAGCATTTCTTGGCAGAAAATCAGTCCTTGTGTATTTCATCCATCGCAAAGGAGTTTTCTCATGTGGTGGCCCCAGCTACCAGTATGGGAAAAAGTGTGATGCCACGAGTCGCTGCTCAGTTAGATGTACAGCAGATTACCGAAATCACAAAAATATTCGATGAAAATACTTTCGAACGTCCAATTTATGCTGGTAATGCATTTATTAAACTTGTTTCATCGGATGCAATTAAAGTCATCACAGTCCGCGCTACCAAGTTTGTCTCTGCTATAGATGGGAATAATGTGGCACCAACTAAGGATATTGAGGCAAATTTTGATGCTCAATTATCTAAATTTATCGGTGCTGAGTCTTCTAAGAGTGACAAAGTAGAGCTGACTACTGCCAAAGTAGTTGTGTCTGGTGGACGTGGCTTAGCATCTGAAGAAAATTTTGGGTTGATCCATCAATTAGCAGAAAAGCTAAATGCTGGGGTTGGCGCTTCCCGTGCTGCGGTAGATGCTGGTTTTGCACCTAGTGATTGCCAAGTTGGTCAAACAGGTAAAGTTGTTGCGCCAGATGTTTATATTGCGATTGGCATGTCTGGTGCTATTCAGCATCTGGCAGGCATGAAAGATTCCAAAATGATCATTGCAATTAATAAAGACCCTGATGCACCTATTTTCCAAGTGGCAGATATAGGAATGGTGGGCGATTTATTTGAAGTTGTACCGGAGATGATTGCTAAGTTAGCTTAAATGTAACTAACAAATCATCAGATAAAAGCCAGGCTGTTTCAGCTTGGCTTTTTTATTACAAAAGAGTTATTTGCGAGTTTGTGATGGATTTGCAGGTTTTAAGCCGGAAAATAAGCACAGATTTATCTTCCTCTGAAGTGTTCGAAAGAGTATTTTCATCCAGCCAGAATGCATTCTGGCTAGCTGCCAGCTCACAAGCGCAAGACCAGGCTTGTCGCTATTCTTACATGGGGAGCGATAATCATGGTGGCTACCTTGTTACTGAATTAAATGAACATCAATTAGCGATAGAGGATGACAGTGGGAAGAGGTTACTTAATACAACTATCCATGCGTTTATTGATGAACAAATCCATCTTGCCAATATTTGTGAGCATAACCTTCCATTTGAATTTATTGGCGGATTCGTTGGTTATGTTACCTACGAACGTGGACTTTCAGCTTGTAAACTAAACACCTCCCCATCCAAATATTACTACTCTAAGTATGTATATACGCCAAGAACGATTGTCTACGATCATCTAGAAAATGCAATTTATGTTATTTCGTTACAGGAAAAAGAGCGTACAACGACCCCGTTTGATCTCTGGTGTGAAGAAGTACTAAGTAAACTTAATCAACCCCCTCGTGATAACTATTACTGCAAGAAATTTTCATATTCCTTGGAAGAACTAGAAAGCGGCTTAATCATTGGTAGAGATGAGTATTTTAATAAACTACTGGCATGCAAAGATTTTCTTGAAGAAGAGCAGATATTGGAGGTATTTCTTTCCAATTCACTATTTCTAGATGCAGGAGGCATCACTGAGGATAGTTATTTTTATATTTTTAAAATGCTAATAGAAGGTGGCAAAGAAAGATCTTCTGCATTTATGCAATTTAATGGCTTAGGGATATTGAGTATCTCTTCCGATGTTTTTTTTGAGTGTACTGATAAACAGCTGAAGATTTCTCCAATCTCTCAAAAATTACCTCCGTATGACTGGTGTGTCACAGCGGATCACAGCCGATATTGTTTAGCAGAAGAGAATATGCCTCTTGTTACTCCTGTTATGGATTTTTTTTATCAGTTACTTCCCGTTTGTTCGGTAACTGGAAGCTCAAAATATAAAGTCATAAAAAAGCTGAAACAACTAGAGTTGCTTCCGAGAGGTATTTATATAGGGTGCCTTGGTTACGTTTCTCTCAATGGTAATGTTAACTTTAGTGTAGCGAGCAATACTGCTTTTATCCAAGACGGTACCTGTCAAATAGGTGTTGGAAGTAGGGTAACCGCGCATACGGACTTAGTCTTTTCATACGATGAAATGTTGTATAACGGCAAACCTCTCTATGACGTTTTGAGAGCAAATTTTGAAAATGCCAACAAGCGGCATGGCATCCGAAGAGCAGAAAACTAAAAGTAGTGAGCGTTTCATAAATAGATTGCCGGTCTCCTTTTTTGAGAGTGGACTAGGTGCTTCCTAAATGATTTCTTCTCGTAAAAATGTCATACACCCGTCTAGTTTTGTCCAATGATGTCTCTAAATTTGCTAAAATGAATTTTATACAAATAAAAAATATGATCGTTAGTATTTTTATTATGAGTAAATAATTTCTATCATTTTGTTCTGTAAACAAATGATTGCCATGTTGTTTATGGAGGTTAAATGGCGAAAGATACAAATGAGAGCAGCAATCTAAATGTACACACTGTTTTGGATGATGGTTCGACTTCACTTGGTGAGGAAGTCAGAAAACTTAGAAAAGCACGTGGCAAGTCGTTGTTATTTGTAGCAACTGCCATTGGTCGATCTGTCAGTTTTGTTAGCCAAGTTGAGCGTGGTCAAGCGGAACCCTCTATTGCAGATCTGAAAGCCATTGCTAAAACGTTGGGTGTTCCATTTGGCTGGTTTTTTCTATCAGAAGCGACACCAAACATAGAAAGAGGCAAAATTGTACGTTCAGATGTGAGGAGGAAATTGGGCACAGTAACGGATGGATTAATTGAAGAATTACTTTCCCCAAATATTGGTGGGGGATTTGAAATGTTTCTCAGTACATTTGAACCTGGCGCATCTCTTACTGAACCGACCACCCGTGCAACAGAAGAAGAGGGTTATGTTGTGTCAGGGTGTTTAAATTTATGGATTGATGAACAATTCTTTCAAGTAAGCGCCGGAGATAGTTTTCGTATCGCTAATCAATCATTTCGATGGGATAACCCTCACAATGCAGAGGCTGTCGTCGTGTGGGTTATCGCTCCACCTGTTTATTAGTGGAAGTTGGCTGATGCAAAAGGGGATTAATCTCAAGAGTTATCCACAAATTTTGTGGAGAAGTATCCTTAAAATTTAGGAATGCCTATTAAAAACATGCGCTCAGGTGACGTGCCTATTTTTTGATCAGTCCATCGGCTTTCGCTAACACAAGATCTTTTATTCGGCTAGTTGTTAGTCACTGACTTCTCTCTCGAATTGAAAAGCATGTCAACGATGAGATTTTCTTGCTTCATCCCACGTCCAGAACCAATGTTGATTCTGTCATTTCTGCGTAAAAGACTTGAATCGCGTAGAAATTGACCTTGCTCCATGTTGCGCTGCAACAAGAGAAAGTAGATCTTTTTCCCTGCACCCCTGTGTTTTTGAAAGTATCCTTGAGGACTTTATCGTAATCAATTTCTGATTCTGCTAAACCAAATACTGTATGACATAACGCACTACATACATCGAATAGACCACTTTCAGGTATAAACCAGCTTTGCTTTAATAAAGCGATATCGAAACCAGTAATATTGAAAATCAAATCCTTAAATCGTTCGAAAAACAAATCCTTTTGTGATAAACGATTAAATACTAGAAATATTTTTTCTACATCTACACCGTTAGCTATTAGCGTTGCAGCGGTCTTAATTGAGTCGATCCCTTGTTTGGCATCACTTGAAACTGGAATAATAAATCGGTCTACTCCATCTAAAATTCCTTCGTATTTGTTGAATGCTTCTAATAATGCCTTTAGGTCAGAAGCTCCAACATCTAATACAAGATTTTCTTCGAAAGCAACCTTTTCATAGATTGTTTCAATTATAAACATGTCTGCCTTTTCCAAAACAAGGTTTTTATCAGAATTAGAAACCGACTGTATATGGTTAGTAGACTCTAGATGTATTGGATTCACACCTAAATATGGTCCAAACAAATTATTTGCAATTGTTGTTTTTCCTACGTTTCCAGAAAAACCTAAAATAGCAACAATCACGATTTATCTCCTTTTAGTAAAGATGTATTTGCAACTTTCGGCATAAAAGCTTTCATGCGTTCATATTTAGCGCGATTTTCTCTTTGTATCTGCGACCCATCGCCTAATTAATTTTGCTAAGCAAGTCATGTCCTCTCCGGCTATTAACTTCATTAGGGGGAGGGGGGGTCGGAGTAGGCTGATTTATCGGTTCAGAAATGCATTTGACTGACTCGATTAAATTCGATGGTATCGGCAAACCCTCAGATTCCTCTGATCTTGAGTCCATTTGTGGGACAAATTCTGAGTTGTACTGGGTCCTAATTTTTCGAATATAACCTGCAGAAATAGATAGCCCTTTCTCCCGAATCGACAAAACAGCATCATTGCTGGATAACTCTAGGGGTATATCCAAAACCAGTTTCACCAGGGGTGTTTTTCGTTCGATTCCTTTGCATATCGCACCAATTGATCGCAACGAGATAGGGTCATCTAGAGATGCTTGGATATCCTTTAACGTAAGTCCCGACCGTCTCAAAGCTCTGCACCGCTCTTTGGCCGACTCCAAAATTTTTTTATACATTCCAAAATCCCGATATACACATAACAATTTTTCCAGAATTTCAATTTCTATGAGCTGAGTTATTAGGCCTTAAATGTGCCAAATTCCAGAAAATGGACAGATTTTGAAAAAAAGATAATCGACTTTGCCGATCTAGATGCACCCTTTACCGATTTAGATACAGGCTTTGCCGATCTAGATGCACCCTTTGCCGATTCAGATACAGGCTTTGCCGATCTAGATGCACCCTTTGCCGATTCAGATACAGGCTTTGCCGATCTAGATGCACCCTTTGCCGATTCAGATACAGGCATTGCCGATTTAGATGCACCCTTTGCCGATTCAGATACAGGCTTTGCCGATCTAGATGCACCCTTTGCAGATTTGGATGCAGGTATTGCCGATTTAGATGCACCCTTTGCAGATTTAGATACAGGCTTTGCAGATTTAGATACAGGCTTTGCGGGATTAACTTGCCTGTTAATAAAAGATTGAAACCCCCAGCGGAGTGGTGGGCCTCCAATTTTCGTTATAGGGGGCAATAGCGGTCCTTAATCGATGCATAACACATTGCTATTTCCCCACGTCGCTGTTGTTGCAGAGGCTCAAATTTGCATCCTTTAAACTATTTTCTAGGGGTGGGTAGGCGAAGATGAACCATAAGTTCCACCAGAGAGAATCCTGCCACCCCTGATGGATACTGGGATAGAAGGCTGATTTAACTTGTGAAAGTAGGGTGAATAAAAAGGTTAAACCAAAAAAGCCTATTGACATATCGAACAAACCTGAATTACATTTCTAACCATCATGAGCGCCAATTTTTCTCAATCATGGTCTAGTAGGCAGCAGCCTTCATTTCTTAAAGTCTCATAAGAGACACCTTGGCAACGGTACAGACCGTTCCCACAGCTAGGAACACCTAGCATCCAAGCCGCCAAAGTTAATTCTCTGGTAAGGCTAGTTGCGTAAGACAGATATCCGTCTGTTGGAATCACGCACACCTAAGCGACACCTCTTTTTTTTACCAATCTGTTTTTGGTTCCTCGATTTCGCGATTAATGCGATCAATGTCCTTAGTCAGCGTCCCGCTGATGAAACGCATTGCAGAGGTAAGCCGTGACACCCTTGGCAGGGGGTGTATCGGACGCGGCAACGACCAAAATTATTAAATGAAGAATGCAAGCCCATCGATCTATCGATGCCGAAAGGACGACCCGCAAGGTTGTGGAAAAGCGCTTTAACGAAAAAGCGAATCCGATTTTGTAAAAGTCAGCAGTGAACGAAGTACAGACAGGTAATACCTCCGTAACCATCGGGCCAGGCGCGGCAAAAGATGGAAATCCAAACCAAATATTGAAAAATTAAATGGAAGATAAAGACTGGAAAAAACAGCTGTCGGAGCTGTTGCGCCAAAATAACCTGTGGCGAAAAGCTGGTAAAGGCAGGGTCTCGTTTGAGACTGCAGATGGGCGGGCAAAAACCCTTTTCCATTGTTTTGCTTGGCTTCGCCAAAACGGGTACAAGGTAATGCCAAAGAACCTGGATGTTCGCCACATCGATGCAATTGTTGAAATGCTCCGCAATTCTGATTACTCGCCATCCTACCGCCAAAATTACCTATCGAGAATTCGCACCTTTGCTCAGTGGATTGGCAAACCTCACATTATTAAAGAAACGACTACCTATTTCCAAGACCAACCGGACCTAATTAAACGTAGTTATTGCGCTACTGTTGAGAAAACGTGGGAAGGGAAGGGGATTGATGCGGAAAAGATAATTGCCGAGGTGGATCAATATGACTCTTATATCGGAATGCAATTAAGAGTGGCCTTTGCATTTGGTGCGCGGCGGAAAGAGTGCATTATGTTTCGACCATTGGAGTCTATTAATCTTGAGGAAGGTATTGTTACTATTTGGCGAGGTACTAAAGGTGGAAAATTAAGAGAAGTTAAAATAGTCACGGATCAGCAAAAAGAAATGGCGGTGACGTTAATTGAATTTGCAAAGAAGAATCGTGGGGCACTATCCAATCAGGATTTAAGATTAGATGTTGCGATACAGCGATATAAATATGTAATGCATAAATTTGGTATTACCAAAAAGTCGCTAGGGATAACATCTCATGGATTACGTCATCAATTTCTTATTAATCGATTTGAAGACCTTTCTGGTATTCCAGCGCCGATTCGCTATATTCCAAAGATTGTGGATATTCCGCAAAAGATTGCGTCTGACAATCAGGAAGATTTACTAGAAAAGATCGAGCAGTTAAAAGAAAGTGATCCGTCTGTTGCTGCTCAATTGAACCTGATTCGCCTTTTTCATATTCCGGCTAAGTTGGTGGTCAGATTTAAGCCCTCGCAATCAGTCAATGCAGAAATGACGCATTTCCTTATTGAAAATCCTGATACCGGTTTTAAGACTAGGTATGTTATTGACTCACCAGAAAAGCTAGCTGCATTTACACAGTCGCTAATTGTCGCGGGAAATCAATCTGGGTTTGTAAGGGAGAGGAGATTTAACCCTTACTCTGCGTGGCTTCATCTTCATAATATCCGCAAAAAGTTGGGAATTCATTTAAAGGCGATGAAAGCGGAGGAAATTGGTCCAACACTTCCAGTTATTTTGCCGGAGATGAGTTTTGCTGAAGCAAAAAGAATTGCGGCTGAAGAGGTGGATTTGGTGAGAAGGGCGCGGCAGATTACTTCAGCAGAAGCTGGCCATGTTCGGATATCGATTACGGCGGCTTACTGTGGTGGTTTCCGGAGTTATGTGCCTAGGAAGCGTGGCTTTTAGGCATTGAAAATGGAACCACTCGCTATAACGCTTATTATGGCGAGTGGTTTTTGATGAACAAGTCAATGGTGTAGGCTGTATCATCCATCTATAGTCCAAGGCTGCTAAGGGTAATTCGTCCTTCAAAAGAAATGTTGCCTATAGGATTAAAAGGCCAGCGCCACCTCGAGCAAAGTATTGCCAAATGCGTCAGATGCCAATTTAACCTGTCCTGGCAAAAGTAGACACACCATCTCTTAATTGTGTTGCTGCTTTTTTGCTGAATTCAAGTGTGTAAACAGATGGTGCTACGAAACCAGACCATCCCCATGTTGCGACACCCGCAGACAGGGGAAGCCAAAAGTGTGCTGCCAGAAGCTCTCTTCTAGAAAGTTTGAGTATCAATATGCATTTTCGTACCTGACTTCTGGGTCATGAAATAAAATGCATATTTTGTATGGTATATGATTAAAGTCATGTTAGATCGAATCTACATCATGTGCTTAACTATTGGCATAGGCATCATGGTATTTGGATCTGTGCTCATTTTTGGGCATTAACTTCTTGGTGTGCCTAAGGGCTTGGCCCAAAGGGGCATTCTAGTTATACGAATCCAAAGAAATACATTTTTTTCTCAAATCACACGTGTGATTAAGACTAATTGAAAAATATGAGGCAAACATGGGGCAAGCAAAGAACCGTGGAAGTAAAGAGCAGCGAATTGCCGATGCATTGGGATTAAAAAGAGTATCTCTTTCAGACTTAAAGATCAGGCTTGGCTTACCAGAAAATGCATCATTTCTTGGCTATGGCATTCACAATGTAGAAAAGGACGAGTTTCTGTCTCGCTTTGAGGAAACTGCAGATGCGATCATGCGAACTTGGGGAAAAACTCCTGAGCTGGCAATTTCATATGCCGAGTTTGATGATGCTTATACAGTGTCTCGCAAGTGTAAGGAAGCGATTGTGGTTGGTATGTTCGACACTGGTACTCAAATTTATGTTGCAAGTGTCACCGGAGATTAGTCCAACATGGTTCTTCGTTGGGGCAATTCAATAGTCGATTCTTGATGACTTCTAGACTGCTCTTGCCATTTTTGCATTTAACTCACCACTTGTGTCGACATGCCAACTTTACGAAGTGATTTGTCTAGTCCGCATAGACTTGAATAAACCGTCTGATCGACATAGTAGCATAACGCTGGGTTGCAACGTTTATGTAGCCAGCGCTTATACTAGCCAAGCATAGTCCAACTAACGTGCATGCTACAATCAGATAGTTTCCTGCCAATCCGTGGCATTCCAAGAATACCGAGATATTACGTCCATGAGTTCTCTTCAAAACTTACTAAATACATTCAGAACTACAGCCAAAACAGAACGAGAAAAAGGCACCTACTTTGAACGTTTGGTACAAATGTATCTGCGCAATGAGCCAAAGTATCAAGACCTCTACCAGCAGGTCTGGATGTGGGAAGAGTGGAGAGCCGATTGGATTGCAAAAGGCAATCAAGACCCCGGAAAAGATACCGGAATTGATCTGGTAGCGCTTACTCATCTAGGCGAGTTTCATGCCATTCAAGCAAAGTTTTGGGATGAAGATCGTACCTTGTATAAGAAGGATGTGGATTCATTTTTCACTGCATCGGGTAAGAAACCCTTTACTTACCGTGTGATCGTTTTCTCGACCGATAAGCTTAGTGACAACCTCAAAGATGCGCTGATTGATCAGACGCCTCCTGTGACGACGATTGCCCTTGCTGATTTGGAAAATAGCAAGATTGATTGGGAACAAACATTTTCTCAAGCACAACCAACACCTAGCCTCAAGCTAACTAAGAATCTTCGTCCCTATCAGGAAACTGCAATCCATAATGTCACACAGGGTCTGGTTAATGCAGACCGTGGCAAGCTAATTATGGCATGCGGGACAGGCAAAACCTTCACTGCACTACGCATGTCCGAAAAAATGGCAGGCAAAGGTGGAAGAGTTCTATTTCTAGTGCCATCGCTTAACCTGCTTTCTCAGACATTGACCGAGTGGACTCAAGAGTCTGCTTTTCCTCTGCACAGCTACGCAGTTTGCTCTGATAGTGAAGTTGGCAAAAAGCGAGGCAAAGGGGATGATGATTTTCAGTTACTGGCGCATGAGCTTCAATATCCAGCAACTACGAATGCCAAACAGCTTGCCAAGGCTTTCCTGTCCAGAGAGGACAGCGAACACATGAGTGTGGTGTTTTCTACCTACCACTCGATTGAAACGATTTCCGAGGCGCAGAAGCTGCATCAACTGCCTGAATTTGATTTGATTGTTTGCGATGAAGCGCACCGAACTACAGGGGCAACCTTCGAAGGAGAAGAAGAGTCTAACTTCGTCAAAATCCACAACTCTGATTTCATCAAGGGAACCAAGCGAGTCTATATGACCGCAACCCCACGGGTGTATGGCGTTCAGGCAAAAGCAAAGGCGGAGAACGATAGTATTGAGCTTTACTCAATGGACAAGCCAGAATACTTTGGCGAAACACTGCATACAATCACCTTCTCCGAAGCTGTCCATAATCTACAAGTCCTGTGCGATTACAAGGTAATTGTGCTGACGATCAGTGAGGACCATATCAGCAAGAGCCTGCAAAAGCTGCTGGCTGATGAAGACAACAGTCTGCGAGTGGCTGATGCTGCAAAAATCGTTGGTTGCTGGCGAGCCTTGTCCAAAATGGACTCGCAGGAAGACCTAGAGTTTGATCCAGAGCCGATGAAACGAGCGGTAGCGTTTGCGCAGGTCATTGAACTCAACCAAGGTTCCAGAACCCACAAGGTCAGTTCAAAGCACATTGCTGCCATGTTCCAAAAGGTTGTGGATGCCTACCGTGAAGAACTGAAAAACGACTTTGATACCCCTGATGAAATCAGTAACCTGATGTGTGAAGCAAGGCACGTTGATGGTGGCATGGGCGCTGGTGAAAAGAATCAGGCATTAGATTGGCTTAAAGCGGAAACCCCTGAGAGCACTTGCCGGATTCTCTCCAACGTTCGTTGCCTTTCAGAAGGAGTGGATGTTCCAGCCCTTGATGCCGTCCTGTTCCTAACCCCGCGAAATTCACAAGTAGATGTGGTGCAGTCCGTTGGTCGGGTTATGCGTAAAGACCCGAAGGGCAAGAAGAAACTGGGTTACGTGATCTTGCCAGTGGTGATTCCCGCTGGCGTTACTCCAGAAGAAGCCTTGAACGACAATAAGACATATAAGGTCGTTTGGGAGGTTCTTCAAGCCTTGCGTTCACATGATGATCGTTTTGATGCGATGATCAACAAGCTAGATTTAACTGGGCAAGACCCCGCCAAGATGGAAGTGATTGCTGTCACCGATAATATTAATCGTCGAAGCAAATCAGCCAAGGATGACCAGAAGAAGGGTAAAAATACAGACAGTCTGGGCAAGAGCAGTAAGAAAAAGGGAAAAGATACTGGCGGCGATAAGCAGTTGGAACTTGCCATGGAGTTTGGCGAGATCGAACGTGCAATTATTGCCAAGGTCGTTCAGAAGGTTGGTAATCGCCTGTACTGGGACGAATGGGCAAGTGATATTGCTCGAATCGCACAAACGCATATCAGCAGAATTACCGCCATTCTGGACACCCCAGAAAACACCGCAGAAATCGCTGCTTTTGACCAATTCCTTGATGAAATTCAGGACGATCTGAACGACAGCATTACCCGTGCCGAAGCTATTGAAATGCTGGCGCAGCACATCATCACCAAACCTGTGTTTGATGCGCTGTTTGAAGGTTACAGCTTCACCAACCACAACCCTGTATCCGTTGCCATGCAAGGGGTACTGGATGTTCTGGATAAGCACAACCTAGACAAGGAAGCAGACACGCTTACCAAGTTCTATGAGAGCGTGCGGATGCGTGCAGCAGGTATTACTGAGGTCCGAGCCAAGCAAAAAATCATCGTTGAACTCTACGACAAGTTCTTCAGAAACGCTTTCCCACGACTAGTTGAAAAGCTGGGGATTGTCTATACGCCCGTGGAAGTGGTGGATTTCATCATTCACAGCATCAATGACGCCCTGCAACAAGAGTTTGGGCAAACCCTTGGCGACAAGGGGGTGCATATCATTGACCCCTTCACAGGCACCGGCACCTTCATCACCAGACTTCTGCAAAGTGGGTTGATCAGTAAGGACCAGCTTGCCTACAAGTACCAGCAGGAAATTCACGCCAATGAGATTGTCTTGCTGGCTTACTACATCGCCGCTATCAACATTGAGCAGGTTTATCACGACATTATGGACGGTGAATATGTCCCGTTCAGTGGTATTTGCCTGACTGATACCTTTGCCCTGCATGAAAAGGAAGACTTGGTCAGTGCTGTGCTGACTGACAACAGCGAACGTAGGAAGCGGCAGAAGAACTTGGATATTCGGGTCATCATGGGTAATCCACCCTATTCGGCTTGGCAAACCAGTGCCAACGATAACAATGCCAATGTGGAATACCCATCATTGGATTGCAGCATTAGACGCACATACGCAGAGGCGTCCAAGGCAACCAATAAGAATGCACTATATGATAGTTATATCAGGGCAATTCGCTGGGCGAGTGACAGGATTGGTGAAAGTGGAGTCATCGGTTTTGTCAGCAATGCAGGGTTTGTGGAAGCGAATACTGCTGATGGACTAAGAAAGTGCCTTGCCGAAGAGTTCAGTACCATCTACATCTTCCATTTGCGTGGGAATCAGCGCACTTCTGGCGAGCTGTCCAAGCGAGAAGGTGGGAAAATTTTTGGCAGTGGTAGCCGAGCACCTATCGCTATCAGCATCCTGATTAAAAATCCCCAAGCCAAGGAACACGGGAAAATTCTGTTCCACGACATTGGCGATTATTTGAGCCAGCAGGAAAAGTTGGAGCAAATAGAAACCTTCCGGAGCATTCAAGGCATCACAGAAGCGAATGGATGGCAGCCTATTACCCCTGACCAACACCATGACTGGATTAACCAGCGGGATGATAGTTTTGGGGAACACATTAGCCTTGGCGACAAGAAAGATAAGGCTAGCTCGGTTCTATTTGAGAACTACTCTTGTGGAATTCAAACTAATAGGGATGCTTGGTGTTACAACTCGTCCCACGACGAAGTCTCTCGTAACATGAAGCGGTTTGTTGATTTCTATAATGGCGAAGTTGATCGTTATCAGTTGGCATGTTTAGCAACTCCCAATACAGCAGAGCATCCGAAAATTGAAGACTTTGTAAGCAACGACAACACCAAAATAAAGTGGTCTAGCAGCCTTCTGCCACGAGTAGAGCGAGGTGCTAAGCAAACTTACAGCCCAGACAGGTTAATCCCAAGTCAATATCGCCCTTTTTCTAAACAGTGGCTTTATTTTGATACTGTTTTTAACCACAGACCTTACCAAATGCCCAGAATTTTCTCGTCTGGCAGAGCTGAAAACCTAGTGATTTGTGTAACAGGAAGAGGTGCAACAAAAGATTTTTGCGCGTTCGTCTCCAGCATTGTTCCAGACCTTGAAATGGTATCAAAGGGGCAATGTTTCCCATTTAAGCTCTACGAAGTAAACAACGTTGAAGATGACCAACAGGACAGCCAAGGCTCACTGAATTTTGCGGCAGCTTCTGAGGCCACAACCAAATACACTGTCAAAGATGGCATTACGGATGCTGGGTTGGCACACTTCCAAGATGCCTACCCCAGCGAACAAATCAGCAAGGAAGACCTGTTTTATTACGTTTACGGACTACTCCATTCCGAAGATTACAAGAGCCGCTATGCCGACAACCTGACCAAGGAACTTCCAAGAATTCCACGGGTGAAAACTGCTGCTGATTTCTGGGCTTTCTCCAAGGCAGGAAGAGCATTGGCGGACCTGCATATCAACTATGAAACGGTTGATCCTTATCCTATTCAGTATCAAGGTGGAAATCTCCTGATTAACAGCCTTACTGCGGAAGATTTCAGGGTTCAGCAGATGAAGTTCGCCAAGGGCAAGAATGGTGAAAAGCACGACAAGAGCACCGTCATCTACAACCACAAAATCACCATGACCGGCATTCCAGTTGAAGCCTACAACTATGTGGTGAATGGCAAACCAGCGTTGGAGTGGGTTATCGAACGGCAAGCGGTTTCAGAACACAAAGACAGCGGAATTGTGAATGATGCCAACCTTTGGGCGACTGAGACCATGAATGATCCAGCCTATCCGCTGAAACTCTTCCAAAGAGTCATCACAGTAAGCCTGAAAACGCTGGAAATCGTGAAAGCACTGCCGAGGCTATGATTAAGAGTAGGTTAGTATGTAGGCAAACTACTGCCGGCAGCATGCTTCGTAAGGTGAAAGTGCTGTTTTATTTTATCAATACACTCTCATCATAACCCCACATGACTCAGTCTGTAAGCGTGAGATAAATTGGAGAAAGAAGGGCTAGCATGATTAATTTTCCTAAGACCATCACAATTGAGGCATGCGAAAAAACCATCGCTGACATCATAAATGGAAAGAGTGCGAGTGTATTGAGGTTACCTGTAGGCACAACTGGATATGCAAGCTCATTCGGAGGATTGGCGAGTGCCATTCAAGTCATAAATACGTGGGCACGTCTCAGTGATACAAGAGCACTTGCATTAAACAAAAGCGTATCCAACGATGAAATCGAAGATTTGATTAAAAAGCCTCATAAGTTTGTGGCAGCGATGTTTGCAAAGTCGATCTCGCTAACAAATAAGCCAGAAAATGACTTGAAGCTGTTTGTAAATACTGCAGCTAGGAAGGCTATTGAAGATCAAGCACAAAGCCCTTTTGGTCAAAAGCGTGGGGGATTATGTTGGTTCGCGTTTGTAGATCACAGTTCAAAAGGATTTGACCCCAACTTTTACATAGCAAAATCAGAGTCAATTCCAGTACCTCGACAGCCAGATCAATTTAATGCACTAATTCAAAAGATGGTCGGTCAGGCATTAGTTGCACCCGGAGCGGGAAAGAAGATTGCTGCTAATGATATGGATGCACTTGGCCGAATTTTTTATGAGCTTTTCCTGAATACGCATGAACATGGTTCCCGAGATAGCTCTCGCGGAACATGGTTAAAACCCGGCGTTCGTATCGTTTATGTTCAAGGGGTAAACCTCCGCAAGAGTAGCGCAGGAGGGAATGTCGAATATCAGCCAAATCTATCGAATTACCATGAAACTGTTGCAAGAAAGTATCCCGATGAGCGGCAAATTCGCTTCATGGAAATCGGTATCGTAGATTCTGGCCTTGGTTATTGCGATCGATGGTTGGCAGATCAAAATATCAGTGAAGGGTTTACAGAAATATCAATCGAAGATGAATACAGCATATTCAAGAAGTGTTTTAACTTTAGGCAAAGTTCCACTTTGAAAGACAGTAAAGGTAATGGATTACCTGTGGTGATGGATAGGTTGACGAGACTTGGTGGTTTTATGCGCATACGTAGTGGCCGACTTGGCCTATTTCGTAATTTTATATCGTCACCTTATGAGTCTGATAAGTCGCCTGAATTTTTTGATTGGGAATCAAACGATGTGGCAGATATAAACGTAACCTCTATGCCAAGGGCATGTGGAGTGGCTATCAGTATGTTAATTCCATTGGAGGCAAAATAATGAGTGACTATTTTGCCTTTAGATTTTCTGAGCCTCAAAATAAAGCTCGGACAAGTCTTGCTATTTTTTTTGTCTCAAATATTAGATTGGATGTGATCTCCAAAGCGTTAAAAATGGATGTTACGGAAAATCTTGTTCCGAAAAATGTATATCTAATTTCATTGGAAAATTGCTTAATTACTTTGCCTAACTGTAAGGCTGATTCGACGTTTGCCAGTGAGTTTGATTCGTACGTCGGTGATATTAATCAACGCTTATTTTGTTTATCAGTAGATATAGATGGGAAATTCAAAGACTGTACTGGTAGGGCTATTGAGGAGGATCTAAGCGCCACCCTCCTTCATGAAGGAATGGATGCAATTTTTAAGCAGCGTAGTGGTTTGGTGGTATCTAACCACGGCTATCATTTTGCAAAACCATCCGGTGATCATTGTAATAGCTTCATTCGAGCATCCAATCTTCTAGTTTCTGGTGTTGAGGTTGCTTTTCTTGCACTATCTTTGCTGCCATTTATGCGAAAGGACTTGAAACGTATCTATGTTGATTCCTCATCTATTTCATATTTAATTAGCGTAGCAATTCAGCTTTATCATAATTTTGACTCTGGATTTCCTGCAATTGAAAGTTTTGCATCCTATGCAGTGTTAAATGAGCAGTTTGATTTTGTAGAAGATGATAGTTCCTTATTATTTATTTCCGCCACAACCAGTGGTTCTCTTGCAAATAAGTTGCTCAATAAAACTTTATTTACAAATGAGCAAGTTATAACACTTTTTCATGTAAATTTACCGCCCGGCCAGCGTGGCGTTTTTGAGGTTGCAGCAGAGGTCGGAGAAAAGTTGGTATCTGGTAAAGCTTCAGATTGTGAGTTTTGCAAACAAGGTTCAAAACTGATACGCATTGCCGGAGATCAGTTTCTTCCGGAAAATCCGAAACACGAACTTTTAATAATAAAGAAGACCGATTTTAATAAGGATAGGCAGGGTTTCTTCAGACAGTTTGCCGCTCAGAATGTTCTTAAATGGAATATCGCGGTGAGGTCCACTGAAGAGTTTAATGAGCACTTTTACATCGATGTAAAGGAGGCATTGGCGCTTAAATTGGAACCGTTTTGGAGTGAGCTTGATAAATACGTTAAGAGATACTTATCAAGAGACCTTAGAACTGTAATCTATTTTGATGACGCGGGCTCGCAGGCATTGAAAGACAAGGTTAAGGAGTACTTTACTAGTGAGGATAACTCTGTTAATTGGGTGAAGTACGGTGATTTAACAGAAGTTATGATGAAGGATGCCTCTTCAGTCATCGTGTTGGTTGGCGCAATTACATCGGGGCGAAGTTTGTTGGCAATTTCAAGAAAATTGCGATGTATTCATGAATCCTCCACCATAACCTACTTGGTTGCATTCTCGAAAATGCCTAACGGTGATGCATTCGAGCAGCTAAGAAAAGACCTTTCTCAAGGTGGGCATTTCTTGGCGGTTCTCAATCATTGTAGGATGCCGCGAGTAAAAGAGTACACAAAAACCGCATGGGACTCAGAGCGGGAGTGTTTGCAACCGTTTGGTGATGATGATCCTTTTGGCAGCGACATTAAAAACCTTCCAGATATTTTTTCTGGGCGCTTGAGTTTGTTGGTGGGCAACTCATTTGATTCTAACAATTTATTTCTGCCAACCAGCTCGGGAAAAGTCTTAACACTTCGACAGACGTTTGCGTTTTGGTCAGATTTTGGGTTCGATGCAAAAAGATTAAGCAAGTCCACACAAGCAGATGTCTATTGGACCGTGCAATCAGTGTTACACGATCTAAGGAACGCATCTGAAAATAACGGATTAGCAACCTCTTACCATACGACTCTAATTAGTCCTGCCAATTTTGACAGATACAACGACGGGGTTATTCAATCTTGCCTGCTACGTGCGGCTCGCCCAGTTGAGATGGACTATCGAGTCGATCATATTTTTAGCCGTCAGATGACTGATGTAATTTTGTCAGTACTTCGCAACTGGGATAATGAGCAGGGCGAGGCGGCTCTTGAGTTCTTAATGGCACTTTGGACTCAGCGTCTTCGTGTAGAGGATGGACACTTGCGAGAGATACTTGAAGTTAAAGAGGATTGCATGACCGATGACTTAAAATTTCTTTTTGCCCGTCTTGAGGAAAAGTTGGAACCTGTGCAATGAACCCTTTGCAACACTCGCTACATCGAGAAATTAGTAACGACAATGGCTCCCCACGCATGTTATGCAATTAACTTTGGTTTAGAAGTCAGTTTACTGCATGCTTATCTGTCGTCTAATGTGAACCAGATTGCACATGAAACAGGCTACCGCTATCACTATATGATGGTGTTAGAGAGCAACCCAATTGAAGGTGCTCACACCACTGGCGATGTGTTGAAGCTGATTGAGGCTTTGTGATTAACATAGGATGGTCGAGGAAGCGACTAGAAGGTTGTTAAAGGGATAGAAATGGTAGACAAAGAACAAGTTGAAAAAGAAGATCCTGTAGTGCTTCTTCGTCCTGAAAATAACAATAAAAAATATGAAGCCTTATTCCTTGAGATTGATTCAGGGCAGATCAAATTGCCGATGTTTCAACGTGAGTTTGTCTGGGAAAAAGAGCAGAGTGCAAGGTTGATAGATAGCATTTTGAAGGGCTATCCAATTGGAACTTTCATTTTCTGGAAAACCAAGGAAGTTCTGAGGTCGGTAAAGGAAATTGGAAACCATCCATTGCCAGAAACGCCAAAAGGCGATTACGCCCAATACATTTTGGATGGGCAGCAGCGCATCACTTCCCTTTTTGCCATCAGAAAAGGCATCCGCATTACCAAAGAAGGTAAAGAGATTGACTACAGAGACATCTATGTAAATCTTGATTATGAGCCGTCAAGTGATGAACAGATAGTGACGAGTCAGAAGGATGAGGGGAAAAGCTATGTCTCCGTGCATGATCTTCTTACACGGAAGATGAGTGATCTGTTCAAGCAGGCCGGTCCAGAAAAGTCAGACCTTATCGAAGAGTACAAAGCCAAGCTTACAACTTACGACTTTCCTACCATCACAATCAAGGATTACCCGATAGACGTTGCTTGTGATGTGTTCTCAAGAATCAACACAGGTGGAAAACCGCTCACGCTCTTTGAAATCATGGTTGCAATGACCTATGACGAAGCAAAAGGGTTTGACCTGGCGTTGAAGTATGCGGAACTGCTTAATGGCAGTGATGAAAATGATGACAGCTTGGCCAAGGCAAAATTTGACACCATTCCAGAAGTCACGGTGCTTCAAGCTGTGGCTGCAATCACTGTTGAAAGTATCCGCGCCAAAGACATTCTGAAAATTCGTAGAGAGAAGTTTATAGCCAAGTGGGAACCTATGGTTTCAGCAATGTTCACCGCCGTGAACTTTATTCGGACGAAAATACGGGTTCCTGTATCGCAACTACTTCCCTACTCATCCCTACTGGTGCCGTTCACCTATTTCTTTCACAAGAACAATAACAAACGCCCGACAGAAATTCAGGCGAAGTTGTTGGCACAGTTTTTCTACTGGGTTGGCTTGAATAATCGCTATAGCAGTGCCACGGAAACAAAAATTGGTGAAGACCTTAAGAAGATGAATCAGATTCTTAAGGAAAAACAGCCTAGATATTCTAGTGATGAACTCTCCGTAGAGAGTAGTGACATTTCGGACTCCTGGTTCTCTGCTGGAAACTCCTACATCAAATCGGTTCTGTGCTTGTTGGCATCCCATAAGCCAAGGAATTTTGATGATGATAGTGATGTTGTACTTGATAACTCAAATTTGAAGATTGCTTCAAGCAGAAATTATCATCACTTTTTCCCAAAGGCATTTGTTGAAAAGAAGTATCCATCTTTGGAACCCAATGTTATTGCCAACATCACATTGATTGATGCTGCATCAAACAATAAAATCCGCGCAAAGGCTCCAAGCTCCTACATTGCGGAATTTAAGGATACAAACTCAAAACTATCAGGATCGCTCCGTTCGCACCTGATCGGGAGTCCAAAAGAATTTGGTATTCTCAATGATGATTATGAGCTGTTTCTTGAGAAGCGATCCGAAGCGATTGCTGGTGCCTTAAACGATATACTAAATCCTGAATTGCAGTAAGAAAAGCACCTTCGGGTGCTTTTTTACTAACATTAAAAGGGGAATAAAGGTGAAGCTTTCCATTGACCTTAAGAACTGCTATGGCATCAGTGAATTGGTGCATGAATTTGATTTTAGCAATAGCAATGGCTATGCCATTTATGCACCAAACGGCTTCATGAAAACGTCGTTTTCAAAGACCTTTGATGATCTCACCAAGGGACGAGAAACGAAGGACTTGATTTTTCCAGAAAGAGCATCAAGCAGATCAATAAAAGATGATGCGGGTAGTGACATTGCCGCTGATTCAGTATTTGTTGTTGAGCCCTACAATGCCGATTTTTCATCTGAGAAAACATCACGGCTTCTTGTTAATGGTGCCGTTAAACAAAAGTATGATGATGCTCTCAAGGAGATTGCTGATAAACAGGCTGCTTTGTTTGCGAAGCTGAAACAATTGTCTGGTTTGACTGGTAGAACCGTTACTCCTGAAACTGAAATATTGAAATGCTTTGGAAAGAAGTCGCTTGCTGAACTTGTAGAGTCATTGGAAGAACCTGTGAGGGCCGGCACTCCTTCGCAGCTTTCCACTGTGGTCTATGCAGAAGTTTTCAATGACAAGACAGTTGGGCTTCTGGATTCTGGGTCAATCAAAGATCAGCTGGAAGAATATATCCAAAAATACAACGAACTGGTTTCCAAGTCTGACGTTCTCAGTAAGCAATTCAATCACTACAGCGCATCAACTGTTAACAAGCAACTCAAAGACAATGGTTTTTTTGAGGCAAAACATTCAGTAAATCTCAGAACCAAAGATGGGATAAAAGAGATTTCTACTGCTGATGAGCTTGCAGAAAAGATTGAAGAGGAACGCAAGAAGATTCTGACCGATAAGGTTCTTGCTACCAAATTTGATGCTATAGATAAGAAAATACAAAACACTGAGCTACGAAAATTCAGAGATTATCTCTTTGATAATCAGCACATCCTTCCCTATTTGAAGGACTTCAATAAGCTTCAGGAAGACCTTTGGATTGCTTATTTGGTTGATCAGAAGGACCTCTATAACCAATTCCTAGATGCCTACAGAACGAGCAAGGTCACTATTGAAGAGGCTATTGAGCAAGCCAAGAGTGAAAGAACAGAATGGGAAGCAGTTGTTGATACTTTCAACAAGCGGTTCTCTGTCCCGTTTAAGATGAGCGTAGCAAACCAAGATGATGTGATCTTGAGAGGGTCACAACCTTCAATTGCATTCAAATTCAAAGATGGCGATGGTGAAGGTGATGTTGCTAGAGACTCTTTGCTGAAAGTGCTTAGTCAAGGTGAAAGAAGAGCACTCTATATATTGAACATCATGTTTGAGATTGAGACGAGAAGGAAGCAAGGTGCAACAACCATCTTGGTAATTGATGATATTGCGGACTCGTTTGACTATAAAAACAAGTATGCAATCATTGAATATCTCAAGGATATTTCAGCATCTGGTCAATTCCTGTGTCTCTTTCTTTCCCACAATTTCGATTTCTACAGAAGTATCAGTGGTAGGCTTGGGTTAAGGCGTGATTGCAAACTGCATGCAACCAAGACAGGCAGAAAGCTTAAGCTGATTCAAGAAAAATATCAGAAGAATCCTTTTAATCACTGGAGGGATAATTTAACAACACCTGCTTTTTGTATTTCAGCAATTCCATTTGTTCGTAACTTGGCCGAATATTGCGGTTTGGACGCGGAATTTCTCAAGCTCACATCATTGCTTCATGTCAAAGGTGATACCGACACCATGACTCTTGATGAGCTTTGCGCGATCTACAAGAAAATTCTGACTGACAAGCAGCAATTGACATTGAATCCACAAACGAAGCTTGTAATAGATTTGATCAACGAAGAGGCGGAATCAGTTTTTAATGCTCAAGAAGAGGCTGTAGAACTTGAAGGGAAGATTGTTCTCTCGATTGCTATCAGATTGCTTGCTGAACGGCATATGATTAAATCCATCAACAATGCCGCTTTTGTGGGTGCCATCACGGAGAACCAAACCATCAAGCTCCTTCAGGAATACAAAAGGTTGAGCCTTGGTAAAGAGGGGGATGTTTTGGTGCTTGAACAGGTTAATTTAATGACTCCTGAGAACATTCATCTAAATTCTTTTATGTATGAGCCTATCTTGGATTTAGGGATTGCACACTTAAAAAAATTATACTCGGAAGTAAAACAGCTTCCGTAAAGCTATTTTTCTTCCATGTTAAATTGGGGTATAGGCTTCAAATGAATGGGGGTAACAAGTGTTTGTCAATGATTCGGCGCGAATGAGCCCTTAACTGTAGAGCTTTTTCTAACGGTCTGAGTACTGTGCGATTGCAGAATGAGTTCCATCGCCATGTAAAGCCCGAAAATATAGCATTAAACCGAGATACATAAGGTTACTTAATCCCTCGGCAAAGTCGATGATTCTCAAGCGCTGCAGGAGTATTTCCTCTTCGAAGAACTACGGTGGCAGGCCACTTGAAGAGTTTGAACAGGTTTATGAGCAAGCTTTGTTGTGAAGCTGATCCCTTACTGCTGTTCATGCCCTTTGATTAAACACTCTTATCATAAACTAAGGCCGTTCAGTCATCGCTTTTGGTTACGACATAACGTGCTATGAATCTTTCGATGTCAAAGGTCATTTTTGCAAACGCAGCTGCAGCTCCTACCTCCAGAATGGGCTGGCTATAGTTATAGCCTTGCCCTTCAAGCTGAGGCTTGTTTTGAAAAAATCTTCCATAGGGGTCGATCATCAGGTATGACTCATGCATGTCATGATTGTCTTCCACACTTAGGATGTCATGAAACTCGTGATGACGGGTAACGAAAGTTTTAAACTGCTCATCGCTAACTGTTAGGTTGTGGTTTACCACCGGTAGCATTCGCAGAACTTTCCACTTATTCGGGGCTAAGTGCTTAATGAAAGTACTCAGGTCTTCGTGATAATTCAACTGGTTGACCACTGTGTTGAGCTTGATGCGCAGATTAGGATTGGACTTGCGTGCATCAATTAAGTGTTGAGCTAAAGTCTCATAGTTAAGCAAGCGACCTCGACGATCTATCCTACCAATATTGTTATTGGTTACTGGATTGATAGAATCAATGCTGATTCCTAGCCAACTCAACTGAGGTGCCAATCGACCCAGCAAATCTTCACTCAATTGACTGCCATTGGTAATCATTGATACTTCAAACCCCAGTTCTTTTGCATGATTGATAATAGATGGGATCTTTTCCGTATAGAGTAATGGTTCGCCACCTGCAAAGTTGATCCTTACCGCATTCCATTCCATCTTTTTGCCCAATATATTTTTATGACTACTTGGCTTGAAGAACTGATGCAACTCACTCATTAGTGCTATGGTTTTTTCTGGATTGTGGATCAACTCGCGATGATGAGACGACTCATTCCAAGTAGCATAACAATACTGACAACGATAGTTGCAAACTTCGGTTAGATGCCAGTTGATTACTAATGTCGTTGGTTTATGCATTACTCTGACTCGATAGTGTGGAAGTCACGAATAATGCAGGAGGAAAATTTAGAATAATATGAAACTACTTGTACCCCCTCCCTAGTTTGATATGCAAAAGGGGTGCCGTCGGGGGGGGGGACAAATAGTTTCAGTGACTAGATAGAGAGAACTCAGGAAAATTACTATAACTACAACCAAATTACTGGACATACATTTTGAGCGCGTTGCCTCTTACAGAAGCTATTCTCCTAGAAATCCTTCAAAGTCTTGGGGGTACGCCGTATCCGACCAACAAAAAAAATAAGTTTTCAACAGGACAGGTTAGTCTTGATCTACACACAGCCATGTGTGATGAAGTTATTAGTGGCATATTCAATGCTTTTGGCATGGATGAGCAAGCACAATCGGACGCGATCTATAACCTCGTGGAGTTTATCAACAACTACAAATCTATCGAGTTGAATGTCTGGACGTTTGCAGCAAATTCGCCTCAAATTCTTTGGGTTCTGTTGGGACATTTGTTTATCCCTGGATTGGCACGTCATGTGGCGTTTTGGCATCTCGAACAACCATTAGATAACGGCATGGCAGCAGGTCGTTTCTGGTATTTGCCAGAAACCCGTAATGCAGATGGCAAAGATCGCCTATATTTACCGGTGGCTCAGGTCGTGGACTGGTTACTTGATTTGCTTGGTGTAACGGTGGAGCAACATGCAAATGAGTACGGTAAGCCTAATGATAATGACCTCAGTCATGATGACATAAGGCGCTCATTGTACAATTGGCGTAATGAGACTCCAATTCGACTCGACAGCATTCAGAAATACTTTCCTGACGAAGCGAAATTAAAGTTCAATGGTGCGTTTTCTCTTGATATCACAAGAGGACATGCACAACAGTTCTCTGATGCCTTGGCATTTGTGAAACGTAAAGCGCTTACTGCTGACAAGTTGCGTCTTGAGATAGCCATGACCGCACCAGGGCGTCTAGAAGCAATTCTGGAAGGGCAGGCCAATGAAAACGAGCAGGCAGAATTTATTAAATGCCTAGCTTTACGCTATGCGGCTCCCCTCATGAGTACCATTCGCCAAAGATTACGGATAGCTCGTATGGTGCAGGATGGTTACATCCGTTTGCTCAAGCATCTTTGCCCAAATGTTGATCGGTCATGCACTGATCCCCAGCAGAACAAGCTTCTGCAAATTTGCTCTCTCTACAAGTTAGTTTATAACCTCACAATTGATGCTTGGCTAAATTGCTGTGATCAAGGTGAGTCAGCTGAAAATGCTTGCTTCGAAGAACATCTGCCTAAGTGGGGAAAGAATAGCCTGTTTCTATCCATCCTGCCATCTCGTAGGGACTCGTCCAATCTAGAACTTGCTTCTTTCCTGACTCGTATTTTCTTTGAAATGCAGGCTGATGATGAGTTAGAAAATCTCTTTGGCTGGGATGAGTCATCGACTCTCAGCATTATTCAACGGAATGCCCTGCGTACAGAAACTTTCGTGGATGAACGACGAAGTATGTTAAAGCTTCGTGAGCGAATGAGGGCATCATCTCCTTGGCGTACTTTGCAGGAGGAACATCGCTACTGGGTTGTTGCGCAGGTTGCGCAGTTTCATACCTTTGGACGAGAAACCAAACTTATGGCTGTTCAACGACTTCGTGAACTGGCGACTTCACCTGCTCAAACTGTTCAAGCCATTCTTCTAGAACTTGATGTTCATCTTAATGGCGAATATAGAAATCGTCCAAAAGATACGCGAGTCAAGGTTGAAGCTTTGATTAAAGAAGCGGAGGCGAGTGATGGCTATGCGCTTTGGAGGGCGGTCATTTTGCAGTACAAGGCTAAACACCTGCTAGCCTGTAATGACTTCGACAGCGCGGAGAAACTCTTCCGTGCGGCATTGGAGGCTAGTTTCGAAAGCAATTTCGGTACGTTGCGTACCTGGATAGCTAAGGATTGTCTCGCACTAGCTGTTGCCAACGGTAAGCTTATCGCCAACAACCACGAAAAGTACTACCGAGAGATGCTGGGTGGGTGGATGATGAAATACCAAGATGTGCCACCAATCGAGGAGGTTGCTCGATCTGCTTCGGAATATTTCTGGAGCACTCTCTACAGACCATATCCGGATATTCCGACTGAGAAACGCATCTCCAGTGAAATGGTTAAGAAAATATATCAGGATCTGATACCTCTGCTTATGTCTGGGAATCAAGATGGTCTCCGGCACTGGATAAGAACCAATCAATCATTGTTGAAATCCCCTCTGCCAGATGTTGAGGGCAATTCGGTATTAATTAGCCTGATCAAACGGCATACCCAATTTATGTCGAAACTTCCACTAATGCGAAAATTACTCCCTGATGATTTGCAAGACGAGCAACGGAAGTTCGAAGATATGTTGGTTCATTGGAAAAAATTTCTTGGGTTGTTAGCAATGGAGAGCCCCAGACAATTAAATATGGCTGATCTCAAGGGGCAAACTCCGCTCATGCTAATAGCTGAAGCTGGCGACACGGCGCTGCTCAAGATTATGTTGGGAGCGGGAGCAGATCCGGATATGCAAGACTCACAGGGAATGACCGCGCTACATGCTGCATGTAAATCGCTCATAGACGGCTGTGTGGATGCACTTCTGGATCACCCATGTGCCTTGGATAAGCTAACTAAAGATGGACGTTCCCCATTGCATACAGCAAGCTGGGCTGGTCATATTCATGCAGTTAAGCGCTTATCGCTGTTAGCTCCAAAATTGGTTTGGCACCGAGATGAGAGCAACAAAACTCCTTTGGAGTTAGCGGAGACCTTAATAGAGCAGCCTGATGAACTAGAGTCTTTGGCAACACTACGCGCACAAGATGGCAAGCGCTGTGCGAGCAAGACAGAACTGGAGCAGATATTACAATTGCTTGAGCAGGTCCCCATTCCTGACCTAACCAGCCGTGAGTCAGGACGAACTCACTAGATATACTAGTGACTGATCTCGAATTGCGAGCAACGATTGCTTGTCTTGAACTTGCTCAACAGTTGTGGCTGAACATTAGCCTTACGGTGCATTCACTTACCACGAATCTTCTCAAAATTTTAAAGCAAGCTTATATGTCGCCTGACGTAATTGCTTTGCAGGACTGTAAGAAAGGCTCGACGTTGATAAGGACTTCGGACCTATTCTCTTGCGTCGAGTGAAAGGTAATCATCAAGATGAATTTATTTGACGATAGAGCGGTTAGACCCTAAGGTTGATAATCTGTGAGTGTAGTAACCGATGTTCACTCATTTTTACGGATGACTTACATTGCGCTCATTACTTGCTTAAGAAGAGTATAGTAGTTAATTACACTGCTAGAATCGCTACTAAATATTTTCCTATTGCTTTTCAGTATTATTAAGATCGCTTTTAAGGGTGCTCAAAATGGAAGCCAACGCATTGAAAAATTGTGGTGTGGAGCGCAGTTTTCGCCTCTCCGCCAGAGGTTCACGTTCGACCATGGAAAAAATTGAGTTAGCAGCAATCATTTCCGGAACGACGGTGAGTCAATTTGCTATTCAAGCGGCTATGGAGAAAGCAGAAAGAATTTTAGCGGATAACGAACTTGCCCAAAAGCATCAGGAAATGAAGGCCAAATTCTTTCAAGTACTGGATGAACTATATTAGGTGAAATTAGTCTCTGATCTGACACGCCTCGTTGCCCATCTACCTTGATTCGACTCGTGAGGTGATCTTCTGACCATCCTATTGGTTGATCATCAATGGCGATCTAATAATTGACATTTTCGTGGTCAACATAACGTTTGATTTGTCCATAGCGAGTCGCTTTATCCCACCACGTTTCACCCTTCGGAATAGGCCAACCATTACAATTTCTCCAAAACGTACTATGCCCTGTGGCCGCGATGTTTCTTTCTTAAAGTAATATCGGGTAGCACAGGCCTGCCGCGAACCTGATAAACCTTATCTGGATGTAATACCTCTTCAAAGTCGTGAAATAGAATCATTGGTGTATTTCCTGCTTTTACTGATTTATCTTGGTCAGCCAAACTTATTTATTAGCTGAAGCGGCATAAAAGTAAACCAGCGGCAGAAACTTGAATAATCATGTACGTTCCTTTGGCAGGACTTTACCATCATGACATGCCAACCAGCCACGTCTGTGTGCGATTGCATCATGTAGTGCATGATGCTCACGTCCAGCCATCGCGTGATACTTTAGAACGGTTCTTTGATAATCAGGGTGTGCCTTCATTGTGTAAAGATCAATCCAATGGGTAACTTTGCTTGGTAACTTACCGTTAAAGATTTTTGTGAGGAGATCTTTGTCGAAATCACTATCGCAAGCAATGGTGATGTTTTCTGGTAAGGACTCAAACCATGCGGATAGCTCCGCTTCAAGATCGGCCTTAAGCACTTTTTTCCCATGACCCAACAATGGAATAACAACCGTTGTCACAAACTCGCTGCAGTTATCTTTGACGATATCCCTAACCTCAAGATAAAGCTGGTGTTTTCCATCATCACTGATCATGCCTATGCTGATCAGCTCCGGCTGGTTCAATGATGTAAATTCAGTGTCTAGAAAGATGATCATATAAAGCTACCAAATATCTATTCTTCAGATGTTAACTCTTTGAACAAGCTTATTCCACTTTATGCCTTCTAAAGGTGCTGTTAGATTTTGATAGTATCGTGGGGGGCTTATGATGATCAAAATGGAGATTCAAAAGCGATCAAGACTTTCTCATGAAATTTCCCTGTTACATTGACTAGATGTCTACTTTCTCGTTGCTCTATCGTCTGCCAATCGCTGGATAGCACATGTCTGAATGGCATCCTAGTTTGGCGTGTTAGTGAAGAACGCCAAGGTATTCGATTGTCTGGTACTTGTTCGGAACCATTTTCATTCTTAAGCGGTGATTTATTCTCATAGCTTACTATTTCATATCCCTGTGGGAGATCTTCTTGTATTTGGTGGGCATATTTCACTAGTTGGGGCTCGGCAAACGTATATAGCCACGCCGTTTGGGATTGTTTTGAGGTCTGTCGAAGGACTCTCCCTAGTACTTGCCGGTAATAAAGCTCTGTTTTAACAGTGCTAAAGTGACAGCAAACTTGAAGACGGGGAATATCTGTACCCTCACTAATCATCCCGACACTTACAATCCATTCCTGTGTGCTGTGGCGAAACCTTGATATTTTTGCCTGCGCATCATTTTCTTCATATGTAACTAGTTCAGGGACAGTGCCATATACACTAATAAGTACATCAGCAATTCGTCTCGCATGCCGTACAGAGGAGGCGACGATTAATCCACCTGCTGATGGTTCTGTTAGCCTTAAATTCCGAAGGCGATTAATGGCGCTGCCAAGCATGAACTGCATCGCTTCTTCATGATGGAGTAGTCCTCGGTATAAGCTCCGCTCTTTTCCTAGAAGAACAGATAATGAATCCAAAATTACTTTAGATTTTCCTTGTTTTTGAAATGACACCATTTCGTTGTCTATCAGCACTATATTTGGGATTCTGCAAACCTTGTCCTGTACGGCCTTCGCTAGCCCATACTCAAAATCACAGATCACTTTTCCTGTCAGTTCGCAATACTGCGCGAGCGTGATTGGCTGCTGATTTGACCGCCAAGGAGTGCCAGTCAGCGCAAGTGTGAACGTTGCATATTCACTGAGGTGATTTAGTATCTTCCGTCCCCATGCATTGGCCGTTTCTTCACTATCTCCTGCACAGTGATGAATTTCATCGAAAATCACCAATACGCGATAATTGGTAAGAATTTCATAGAACTGTTCATCAAGCCGAAGTAAGGCATGATAGGTTTTACAGGCACCAAGAGAACCAATTTGTCCATTAAAGGAACGGCCGAATCTTCGCTCCAACACTTGCGCTATATTGCTGGAAACATTGAGAGAGGGAGAAAAGGAGAGAACGAAGTCAATCTGTTGGTTGCGGTACAACTCAAACGCTAGTTCTGCCGCCATTGTTGTTTTGCCCGCTCCGGGTGTTGCCAAGCAAAGAAAGTGACGACTGAATTGATAATGTTTCAGCGCCTTGGCAATACAGGTAGATTGCCACTTTCTTAGCAACATCCGCTGCCACCATATTTCATCTGATTGAGCACGGTCTCTATCGCCTTAATTTTTCCGTAAAGGCGTGATATTTCCTCGACAGCATTTTCATAATTCACAGCGATTGCTTCCTTGAGCCCCGGGTATTTTGCGAACATGAGCTTGTACTCTTCTACTTCACTCAGCGTTGTCTGAAGATCCTTCTCCTTCATTCCGAGAGATGTCTTGAGCTCTGCAATTAATTTTTCCTGTGTTAGGGGTCTCTGGCTTATCTCTCTATCCTTATCACTTGAGGTAGATAATTGATCATAACTAAATTTCGTTTGAGAAAAGACGAGGGTTTTCTTGAAGCGCGTACCCTTTGATTCTTCGTGGTAACTGGTGAGCAGCTGCTTTTTCAGCAGACGATAAATGTTGTTGTATAGCAAGTTGTAAATCTGGGTATAGCTGAGCTCACCGAAAAAATTTGCCCCAAACTGTTCTTCAATCAATCTAACTAAGTCCTTAATTGAAAAGTCATCAAGCTGCTTTTCAACAAGCAAAATGTATAGGGGGTGAGAGATTTTCAAAGGTTTTTCTGACATGAAAGGAAGGCAAGCAAGGAAGAAAAATGGGCATTCTAGACCTCATTTTAATAATGGGCAAGTTAGACCGTGGACACTAAGACCTCATAAAGGGATGTTTCAATTTTCTTTATGGATGATAAAAGATGGAAAATCTTGCTCTGCTTTTTGGAGAAAAGGTACGTTCAATTAGGAAAGATAAAGGTGTTACCCAAGAGGGTCTGGCAATGATATGTAATGTTGATCGAAGCTACATGGGTAAGATTGAGCGTGGACAAGCAAGGATAACCCTTGAGATGCTCTACCTTATTGCGAAAGGTTTGCAGTGCCATCCGAGTATGCTACTTCCTTAATTTATAAAGACGGTAATGCTATTTCTATTGCATCAAGAGTAGGTGGTTTGGCAGCTGGGAAGTGTAATCGTCAATGGATGTGGATAGTCTTCCAAGTAGAATATTCTGAGGGACGTAAACCATAGCGAGCCAATACCCCCTCGTGTAGCCTTCGTAGCTCTTCAACAACTAATGCCTGTAGGGCTTCCTGTTGGGGCTCAGGAATACTGGCGGCAACTTTTTGCTGAATGCACGAAAGTGGATCTAATTCAGGGCGTGTAATAATTTCTCGAATCGCCTGCTTGATAAAGTCACGCCATTCCAGCCGAAGTGGGTCAGGCTCAGCTAAGTTTTGCTTGATGGCTAAATACTCCTGTGTCGAGCGCTCATACGCCCAAACGTAAAGGTCGCGAAGCAACTCCACACGCGTCATCTCATAAACACCGAGAGTAGCTCTGCTATATGCCTGCTCTGGCACATCCAGAAATGTCAGCGGGCACAGATTCGCATGGAATAGCGGTAGATTGGCGGCCAATCGAGAGGTTCGTTTGTTGATGTCGGCAAAGGGCTGTAAGTAAGGTAGATGCACCATCGTGAAGAAAGACTGTTCAAACGGATCTTCAATCTGATTAACTTTATTTAGTAGCATATCCAGCATCTCATTGATCTGCTGTGGCGTAGAAAGTGGTCGATAAGCACTTTTGCCGATATCTACAGGATGTAGCCGAATTCGCCCCTCATCTGATGGATTCGGCAGTAAGTTTTCTGCCAAGGCACTATGTAAGTTCATCAGCGTATAGCGGTTAAACTCGGCACTGTTGATGTTCTCGACCAACAATTCAATTGCCGTCTTATGATTCAAAATCATCTGTGTTTCAATGGCCGCCTTGCCACTAGCAGCTTTACCCTGCTCAATGAGTTCTCGTGTGTCGAGCCGAGAGTAAGTGTTCCCCTCCAGATGACTGGATGCCCAAGACAGATCAATCAGCAGTCGGTTCAAAATCGCACGACTGTATGTACCGGCAGGTTCACCGATATCCGTCGTACTGCCCATTTTGTGTAATTGGCGGCGCAGCGGAGCTGACAAATACCAGGTTACATTGGGACGATAGGCATCAAGAAAATCGAGTTGATACCCCACCGGATTTCGCGCTTCCGTAGGCTGATCGATGTAGGCCAAGATGTCTAGGCTATCAGCAGACAGCGGAATAAATGTTGGGAATCCATCCAAATCCGCATGCGATATAAAATCACTAGATTGGGATATGACCCCAAAATACCGCCGGGCGCGTCCCTCTCCTTGGGCTTTTACACTGCCGCTTTCAACCAGATTTGCAAGCCATCGTTGGGCTGTTCGTCTTGCTACTCCGGGATGAGCTTCCAATAGACCGGACAAAGTTAGTCCATTCTCGGAGGCTCTGATGCTGTTCAGTAATGCGGAGCTATCTGACATCTTGATATGGCGCCATTTATAATATGCATGGCGCGATTATGGCGCGATTTGGTAAATCGCGCCACATTAAATCATAAAGAGTGGCGCGATATTGATTGGTGAGATGTGGGGAAAGTGAGTCCCCCTAGCTTCCATAGACATTAATAGTCCTTACAAACATCCATCCACTCAGGAGTATCTATCGGCATCCGCGGCTGATTTTTCACACAAAAAACTGCCCAAACCGCTCTTGCTATTTGAGTCTTTTATGAGACGATTTTCGAGTCGATTCATTTTTGAGAAAGGTAGCCAGTGAAATCATTCATCCTTACATTCCGTACTATTATCTGGCCAGCGTTTAAGCAAGCAGCCGTAGAAACCCCTTATGATTATTTCGCCCCCCTTGTAGGTGCATACAGAGGGCTGGTTGACGGCCTACTTCATCCTGAAAAATACCATCCCAAAGGGCTTAACAAAACAAAATAGCAGACAGACAGAGTGAAAATCCAATATTTGGAGGATGAGGATGGATAACCAATTATCCCTAACGTTACCGGAAGAGGACTCTAATCTAGGAGCCAGTAAACTAACACTCACGATGTACTGTGAAAAACAGGGGATTCGTGTTGAGGATTTTTGCAATATGGCAATTGCTGCAGCCCTTGGGATCCAGTCTGATGCAGAAGACGCTAAGTATTGGGAAACACCCATACGCCGTGCTGGAATCCCGCCTGTGAAGATCGATAAACCTCTTCTAGGGCTAGTAGATTTTTTTAAAAAGGCAGGCGAGACTTGACGGATCAGACTTTGTAGCCGGTGAGTCACTCAATTTCAGAAGTAAAGCAGCATGTGTATCATTAGCTACTAAGAAGAGTTAGCGTGTCTATTATTGTCAGGCTACCTTAGTTGACCATTTGCTCAAATGGCCAGAACCTCTAAATCCCTGATGTCTTATCATTTTGCCATAACCAAATTGCAGTAATGATAAGTGCTACTGTTGCCAAGAGACTTGCGATACTTATTCCATTTTGCCCCGCAATCTGATAGTTGCTGATCATTCGAACAAATACGGGGCCTGTAATCTGGCCTGCAGCAAACCCTGCGGTCATTTTTGCAAGTAATGATGTTGGATTTTTTGGCATCATTTCACGGCCTATTTGCAAGCCAATAGTTGTTGCTACCATAAATGTCCCACCAACTAAAAATGCCGAAACGGCTAACACGCCTAGAGAAGTATGCAGCAATGGCAACAAAGTTCCGATTGCCATAAGAGCTTGAGCTACAGCCCAAATTCTCATTTTTGGCAATTGTTTTACCCCGGCAACTACAAAAGCAACAGATAGGGCGGCGGCGGCTCCAAAAATGGGCCAGACCATACCAAAAATAAGTGGGTCGGATATCAGATTTTTAGCCATTACAGGAAGAAACGTGGCCGGTATGATGTAGCCGAACCCAGAGATTGCATAGCTAATAATCAACCCACGACTAGTGGTGGCTACATTTGTGGCCGTCTCTTGTGCATGATTACCAGTAAATGTGGGTCTCAGGATTGAATTTTGTAAAACTGGTCGTCCAATTGAGTAAATGATGTACACAACTCCAGCAGTAGCTATAGTACCAAGTTCTAGCCAAAGTGTATTTGCGGACTGGTTTCCTCCTAGCCAAGTTATTACGCCTACTGATGAAATTCCTACTCCAACTCCCATATATATCCAGCCGCCCAAAGTCGCCAACCTTCTTGCAGCTAATACAGGCAAGCACCAAGCACTGACACATACCATTACCCATGCACTAAATATGCCGGCACTACCCCTTAATAAGGCGCCAAACCACATAGGTAAGATGTGGCTCCATGCTAGCAATAAGGTCGTGAATGCGACACCTGAAAGCCCAATTTTAAGACCCTTTGGCGGGTTCTGCCTAAAAGTTGAAGCAGTTAATGCACCTATCAAGTAGCCAAAATAGTTACTTGCGGCCCATTCCGTACCAATTGTCTGGTCAATGATGCCATCACGGAGCATCAGTGGCATAAGTGGAGTAAAGGCAAACCGCCCGATTCCCATAGTGATAGCTAGTGCAATAAAACCAATTAGGACAATATCCTTTGTATAATCGTTATTTGTTTGTAAATTATGCATGAGTTTCCATTTGGGACAGGATCAAATTTTAATTTGAAATTCGCATCTTAAGCAGATGGATATGTGGGATTTAGTTATCCAAGATTGCTCTGTACTTTTACTAGGCGATCAAAACCTTCTCTAAGATCATTTTTGATATCCGTCATGTCTTCGAGACCAATTTGTAGTCTTAAAGCAAGCCCTCCTGGGCTCCATGTTGTAGCTGTTCTATAATTTTGACAGTCAAAAGGAATCAAAAGGCTTTCAAAACCGCCCCAAGAAAATCCCATGCCAAATAATGAAAGCTGATCAAGCATGGCCGCTAGGGCCGGCTTTGTAAATTGAGGTTTTAGAATAATAGAGAAAAGACCGGTGGATCCTTTAAAGTCGCGCTTCCAGATTTCATGGCCTGGGCACGATGAGAATGCAGGATGTAAAACCGTCATGACTTCTGGTTGCTCTTGAAGCCAGTGCGCAACCTCTAGCCCACGTTGTTCTGACTCCTTTACGCGAAGCTGCATTGTTCGCAATCCTCGTAGCGCAAGAAAGCAATCTTCAGGACCTGGCAACATGGCGATACTATCGTACATTTGCCTCAACATTGGCCATGTCTCCTGGTTAGCACTGACAAGACCCAGTAGTAAATCCGAATGCCCTCCCAGATACTTAGTTCCTGCTTCTACAGAGAGATCGCAACCATGTGAATGGGCTTGGAAAAATAACGGCGTTGCCCATGTATTATCAATAATAGTTTTTATGCCGAAATGTTTTGCATGGCTGGATAGTTTAGGGATATCTTGAATTTCAAAGGTCTGAGAACCAGGCAATTCTAAGAATAGGGTGGTTGTATTCGATTTGAAGAGTTTCTGAATGCTTTCTGCTGACATAGGATCGTAATAAGAGACTTCTACGCCAAATTTAGCTAAGAAGTTGGCACAAAATGACCTGGTAGGCCGATACACACTATCTGGCATTAATAAATGATCTCCACTTTTTAAGGTAGTCATTAGTGCCAGAGCTACTGCACCTAATCCAGAAGGTGAAAGGACGGTACCTGCAGCACCTGTCAGCTCAGTCCAAGCAGATTCCAGATTTTCGATAGTTGGGGTGCCATGTGTTCCATAATGAAAGCGTGCATTTCGGTTTTCCAAATCTTCAACCGATTTATACAAGACGGTAGAGCCCCGATATATTGGCCCATTGACGAAACCACACTGATCATCTGGATTTCTTCCCATCTGGGTAAGTCTGGTACCAATGCCAAATTGTTTCATTGGATGAGTCATTTCATCATGCTCCTTGAAGGGGGTCATGGCCTTGATATCGGAATTAGACTCCTGCATATCTAGAGCTACTACAAGTTTTGTTTTAGCTATGTGACTAATCACAAACCAAGCAAACCCGATTAGATAGAAATCATTTTAATCATGTTGTTAAATGTATATGCTGCATTTTTTTCACTCCTGAATGAACGATATGCATCATGACCTTGGCCGGATTGATCTGAATCTGCTTTTAGTTTTCGATTCGCTATATCGACATGAAAGTGTTGTGGGGGCAGCCGATGAGCTTTCTATCAGCCCTTCTGCCTTTAGTCATGCACTGACTCGATTGCGTGATGCGTTATCGGACCCTTTGTTTATGCGGTACGGCAATCGGATGCAGCCAACTATAAGGGCTGAACAAATTGCTCCAGTTGTAGCAGAAGCTTTATCTGCATTATCTGGGTGCCTTTCTACAAAAACAGGTTTTGATCCGTTAACTAGTACCAAATCATTCGTTTTTGCGGCAACTGACTACACTGCATTTGCGTTGTTACCGATGCTTATTGCTCATTTACAGCAAGTGGCGCCAGGATTACGTACAAAAGTTATTTACTCAAATGGAAGGGATTCTCAGGCAGAATTGAAGACCGGAGAAATAGATTTTGCCCTTGGTTTGGATGATGAATTGGGCTCGATTGCTAGTGGAATTGATACCATCGATTGTTTTGTTGATGAATATGTCGTTGTGGTACGTAAAGATCATCCAACGATACATGCGGACATAACACTCGAACAATATCTCGACGCCCGTCATATTGTTGTGACTCCATGGAATGAACCCAAGGGCGTCATTGATCGTACCTTAGAAAAACTAGGACATCGCCGAGAGGTGTCTGTACAACTTCCAAGCTTAATGGCAGCTCCGTTTATTGTTGGAAGCACTGATTTACTTATAACCCTTCCGAAGAGGGTTGCTACAACGCTACAAGCAGCGGCATCTGTAAAACTGTTAACCCCACCTTTCAAAACACCCAACAATATTTTAAAAATACACTCGTCGGCTAAGTATGCGACAAATCTTGGGCACAAGTGGATAAAAGAACAGATTTTGCGAGCAATTGATTAACTTTAAGCATTGGCTCACCCAAAGATTAAATTACAGTCCAATTGCTGTAGCAATGTAGTTTTTGACAAGAGCAAACTACCAAAACGCCTATTAATGTAGATGTCTTATGGCCTAGTAGTACCTTTCTTTGCTGCACAGGAGACTGGGTATTGCCCTGCCAAGCTGATATATCTTGGGTTAGCGCCCATGGTCAGGGTATTCTGACGAGTCGTCTTCGTGCATCTAGGCATGTATTAATCTACCGGGACATCCAGTGTCACCTTGACGCGGTTCATGGCCACCAGCGTTTTGAATTTCTTGACGTTATTGTTCTCAAAAAATAGCGCACGGGTCAGGTTGGTGTACTCATCCATGTTTCTGACCAACATAATCAGTACAAAGTCACACTCGCCGGTGACGTAGTAGCATTGCTGCACTTGAGGGCATTTCAGGAAGCTTTTTTTCATGGCGTCCAGCAGGTTGATCTGCTCGCTTTGTGCTTCTACTTCGACAATGATGGTCAGGTTGTAGCCCAGAGACTCCGGGTTCACCACTGCGGCAATTTTGTCGATAATTTTTTCCTGGCTCATTTTCTTGAGCCGGCGATTTACCGCGGTGGTAGACAGATGTACAGCCTCGCCCAGTTCGTTCTGGGGAACGAGAGCGTCTTTCTGCACGATGCCTAGCAGTTTGCGATCAAAATCATCCATCTGAAGCCTCTTGTCCATTAAGGTACCTAAAACGGAAATTTTTACCGTTTGACTATCAAATTAAGCAATAAATAACAGCATACCACGCGATATTATTTCAGCAACACAGCAGAGGCTGAAGGATCTGTAATTTCATGTCACAGAGGTACACAATGAATATCACGACAGATGTAGTGCTGGATGCAGACTACTTACTCAATCGACTGGCTGAATTAGGTCAGGTTGGTGATGACCTTTCAGAAGGAGGGCGGACCCGTATTGCACTGACCAATGCAGATAAGGCTGGTCGGGACTTACTGTGTCAATGGATGCAGGCTTTGGGGTTGGTGGTTCGAATTGACCAGATCGGTAATGTGATTGGTCTACTCCCTATAGCATCAGGCAGTATTAATGAACCATTAATGATGGGCTCTCATATAGACACAGTACGCCACGCAGGTGCGCTGGATGGCTGTTATGGTGTGGTGGCCGGGCTAGCCGTTATCAAGGCTTACCGCGATGCAGGCTGCTTGCCTGAAAGACCGATTGCCGTTGTGGCATTTACCAATGAGGAAGGCGTCCGCTACCAGCCGGACATGATGGGCTCACTGGTCTATGCTGGCGGGTTGTCGGTAGAGGATGCGCTGGCGACCAAAGGTACGGACGGTAGCCGGCTAGGGGATGAGTTGGCACGAATAGGTTATGACGGTGCAGTGAAGCCTGGACAGATTCAGCCAGCCGAGTACCTGGAACTTCATATCGAGCAAGGCCCGATTCTGGAGGCAGAACAATTACAGATTGGCGTGGTGGAAAACCTGCAGGGGATATCCTGGCAAAAAATCACCATTTCCGGTCAGGCCAACCATGCAGGCACCACCCCCATGTACATGCGTCACGATGCTGGCTGGGTTGCGGCCAGTATTCACGTATTTCTGAACAGGCTGGCGACCGAGAGCGATGGGCGAACACTGGCCACTATTGGTTCCCTGACGCTAGAGCCTAACTTGATTAATGTTATTCCTCGTAAAGCCATTCTAACGGTGGATTTACGCGACCCGGATGAACTGCGGCTACAAGCGGCAGAGCATGCCCTAAAAGCCTTTTTACAGGAGATCGCACAGACGGCGGGCGTGGTGGTTGAAACCGAACAGCTGGTTCGCTTTAACCCTGTGAAGTTTGATGACAGTTTGGCTAACCAGATAGAAGCAACCACGGAGGCGCTGGGGTTCACATACCGGCGCATGACCTCCGGTGCTGGCCACGATGCCCAGATGATGGCCCGGCTTGCACCGTCAGCCATGATTTTTGTACCAAGCAAGGGGGGAGTCAGCCATAACCCGCGGGAGCATACCGATGCACAGGATCTTATCAACGGTGCCAATGTCTTGCTAAGCGTTGTTACCCAGCGGGTGGGTGCGCATGCGCTTATCCAGCCCTGAATTATCCCCAGAAAACGAGAAAAGGTTCATCCATCATGCTAGTCACGAATCAACAAGCTGTTAGAACGGCATATCCTGAACATCTGCAACAGATTTTGTCGATAGCAGAAGCGACAAAAAGCCAAACCTGGCTAGCTAGCTGGCCGCTGATCCACATGCAAACGCCACTTTACCCGTTACCAGGGCTGGCCAAACGTTTGGGCATTGGTGGCGTATCGTTAAAAGACGAGGGTGCACGTTCGGCGCTAGGCAGTTTCAAGGCACTGGGGGCTCCTATTGCTCTGGTGCGATTGATCATGCTCCATTTCCCTGACCAAGCTTGGCAGGCCGACGCCCTGTTTGCCGGTAAGTATCAGGAGGTAATGCGCACATTTACTGTGATCAGCGCGACGGATGGCAACCATGGCCGCGCATTGGCGGCGGCGGCGCAGTCGGTCGGTTGTGGTTGCGTGATTGTGCTGCACGCCAATGTTAGCCAGGAAAGGGAAGATGCCATTGCCGCATACGGGGCGACCATCATCCGGATTACCGGCAATTACGATGATTCTGTACTGGAAGCTGCGCGTTTGGCAAAAGAGCATGGCTGGGAGGTGGTGTCCGACACGTCTTATGACGGGTATGAGGATATCCCGCGGGATGTCATGCAAGGGTACGGCACAATCGCTGCAGAAATTCTCGCGCAGCAAGGGGTAATGGCAGGCCAACCGTTTCCGTTTACCCATGTGATGCTGCAAGGCGGGGTAGGCGGCATGGCGGCAGGTATTGCCAGCTATTTGTGGGAGTTTCTGGGGGCGCAGCGTCCGATATTCATTGTGGTGGAGCCTGAGCAGGCAGATTGCCTGTTGCAAAGTGCCATCGCGGGTAAGGCAGCCAGAGCCACCGGGTCAGTAGATTCTGTAATGGCGGGGTTAGCGTGCGGTGAAACCTCGCCGCTGGCCTGGCAAATTCTGGCGCCGTGTGTTGACCATTTCATCACCATTTATGATGAGGATGCAGTACAGGCCATGCAGTGGCTGGCCAGTGGCAGCGATACGGGAGATATCCCGGTGGTGGCGGGAGAATCTGGTGCGGCGGGCGTAGCAGGGGTAATGCAAGTGCTGGCACAACCGGCTCTGCGAGAGCGTTTGGGACTGGGGCCAGACGCCCAAGTGCTGGTGATTAATTCTGAAGGGGCAACCGCACCGGCTGTGTATGCCGAATGTGCGAAACGTACTGCCGCAGATGTCCTGGCAGCTCAGGCCGCGTGGCAAAGCGGCCAGTCAAAGCAAGCCCAGCCCCAAACCTTCACGCGTTAAGGAGAAAACATCATGACTTTGATTCCATCAACCCTTCAGGCAGAGATGCAAACCTGGCGACAGCAGTTGCACGCTCATCCAGAGTTTGGCTTCGAGGAAACACTGACTGCTGCTTTTGTGGCAGAGAAGCTAAGATCTTTCGGGATTCAGGATGTGGTCGAGTCCGTGGGTGGGACTGGAGTGGTGGCGACCCTACGGTGCGGGTCTGGCAGCCGATCCATTGGTTTGCGGGCCGATATGGATGCACTGCGTATCCATGAGAATGGGTGTCATGTCCACAAATCCACCCGCGATGGCTATATGCATGCCTGCGGTCACGATGGCCATACAACTATGCTGCTGGGTGCAGCCAAGACGCTGGCAGAAGACGGCGGTTTTGATGGCACGGTACGGCTTATTTTTCAGCCTGCAGAAGAGTGGGGCAAGGGCGCGCAGGCAATGATTGCAGATGGACTGCTGACCCGTTTCCCTATTGATGAAATTTACGGCGTGCACAACTGGCCGGGTATTCCTGTGGGGCACTTTGAAACCTGCGTCGGCCCGGCCATGTCTGCCGAGGATAATTTTGAAATTATTTTCTCCGGCATGGGTGGCCACGCATCCCGGCCGCATGAAGGGCGTGAAGTGATGGTAGCTGCATGTGCGGCGGTGCTGAATCTGCAAACCATTGTTTCCCGGCGTTGCAGTCCGACGGATATTGCGGTGGTATCCGTGACAGAGATTTTCTCGGACGGTATCCGTAATGCGCTCCCTGGCCAGGCAAGGATACTGGGGGATGCCAGGAGTTTCCGCACTGAAGTGAGTACGCTGATCGAGCAGGAAATGCGTCGAATCGCTGCAGGGACGGCAGCAGCCTATGGCTGTGAGGTGACGGTGAACTATACGCGGGAGTTTATTCCGCTGATTAACGACCCGGTTATGACCAGAGCGGCTGTATCGGCTGCCGAAAAGGTGTTTTTGCCCGGTGGTGTCGCTATGGAGCGGCCACCGATTACCGCATCAGAAGACTTTGCACAATTCCTGACACTGGTGCCGGGTTGCTTTGGTTTTATTGGTAACGGGGATAAATCCTTCCCGTTGCATAACCCGAACTATGATTTCAATGACCAGATTCTGGGGTTAGGCGCGCAGTATTTTGTCACACTTACAAGAGATAGGCTAACCACAAAGTGAGAGAGCTTAACAAAGCTCAAGTACAAGCTTTCAATATTCGGTTGATAGCTAGTACAAATTAGCTCATTTTGTTCCTCATAAAAGAGTCTGGATTTAGTTCCAGACTCTTTTGCGGATGGTGATTGTGAGTGATTGATTTTAGATTTTCGGGGGTAAAAATATGAAATGGGATTAAAATTTGTTTTAACCCTTCTGTTGGCGTATTAATACGGCTTTGTTGCACAAATGAATTAACAGCCGAACTACCCCTATCCCCAGACGGACTTATCCCATGCGTACCGTCTGTGGCGTGCCCAACGCAGTAAAGCGATTTAAAATCGCTGCACAGATTTGAAGCTCTGTAACCTGCCTGTCAAAGTCTCGTGACTTGACCCGATCAGCCAGTAATTTGAAGCAGTGCATTTTCGTTTCAACCAAACTTCGTCGATGGTAGCCACTCCACTTTTTCCAAAGCGTTCTCCCCAACCGTCTCACCGAGCGTAGCGACTCATTCCTGGCACTGTTACCTAGTGAGGACTTTTTCCAGGGCTGAC